>JAZNZG010000121.1:0-12494 GCA_045594825.1 Faecousia sp.
ACATAGTACTTACCTGCGGTGTAGGTGTTGTGTGCCTTGGATGCACCCAGAGCTGCAGCTTCCTGAATGGTCAGAGTGCTGTCTGCTGCGGGATCATCAGATACATCGGGCTCTTCGCCGCCAGTGCCCTCGCCGGGAACATGCTCAACGATCCAGCCGTTCTTCATCTGAGAAGTACCGTTGTACTGACCGATGATACCGTAAACGGTGATGGTATCACCTGCAACAGGCTTTACGCTCATTGCGTCGTAACGGTTGGTGCCATCTGCATCAAAGGTGCCGTATACAGTAAGGAGCTTACCGTTAGCATCCTTAATATACATGTTGCCGTAGGTAGTGTTGTAAACCTCGGTGATTTCACCGGTCACATAGTACTTACCCTCGGTGTAGGTGTTGTGTGCCTTGGAAGCACCCAGTGCAATGGCTTCCTCAATGGTCAGGGTGCTGTCTGCTGCGGGATCGTCAGACACATCGGGTTGCTCTGTCTCTTCAACACTGCCGGGGATGATCCACTCAGCTACAAACTGGCTGACGCCTACATTGGCGGCGTTGCCGCCGGTGATGTAGTAAGTGCTGGAGGTGCTGATGGTGCTATATGTGTTGTAGGTGCCCAGGTAGTAAACATTGCTGCCCTGGGGAACAACATAGGTGCCGGCCTCTTCGTCGTAATTAAATACGCAGGTGGGAGTGGTGTTCAGAACAGGACGGATGCTGCCTTCGGAGTTGGTGTAGATCTCGATATAGGTCTTGGTGCTGCCGTCCATAAAGTAGAACCGCACGCCTTCACCGGTGACCTTTTCCATGTAAACCTTAACGGCATCGGCAGCCTTGGTGGAAGTGCCGAGGTACTGGCCGCTCATAGCACCGTTAAAGAACAGGTTCTGGCCAAGGTTGACCTGGTTCAGGTACAGGTTATATGCAGTATTGGTCTTCAGAGGTCCGTAGTTGAGATCGATCTCAACATCTTCCTCTTCTTCCTCTACGGAGCCGGAGCTGGAATCTGCTGCAACCAGCTCTGCTACAAACTGGGTGTAGCCCACAGTGCCGGCGTTTGCACCGGTGATGTAGTAGGTGCTGGATGCACTGATGGTTTCGTAAGTGCTGTATGTACCCAGGAAGTAATCGTCGCCGCCCAGGGAAACAACATAAGTGCCCGCCTCTTCATTGTAGTTGAATACGCAGGTGGGCTCGGTCTTCAGAGCAGGACGGCCCTTGCCGCTGCTGTTCAGATAGATCTCGATGTAGGTCTTGACGCCGTCCTTGGTATAGAAGAACCGCACGCCTTCATCTTCCACGATCTCCATCTGGACTCTGACTGCTGCTGCTACATTTTCAGTAGTGCCCAGATAGCCATTGTCCATCAGGCCGTTAAAGTACAGATCCTGGCCATTGGTGACCTGGTTCAGATACAGGTTGTAATCGGTATTCTCTTCCAGAGGACCGTAGTTGACAGTGACCTCAACCTCGTCTGCCTCGACGCCGTTGGGATCAGCTTCAACGAAGTACAGCAGGCTGCCTTCAAACAGGTCAGCGTATGCACCGAAGGAACCATATGCACTGTCAAATGCAATGTACTTTTCGGTGAGCTTGTTCATCAGGTAATATGTATCTTCGCCGGCTTCCTTCAGGAACCAGAAAGTACCCGTAGCAGGTCTTTCAGAAGCTACATTAAAGCTGTTGTAGTCATCCTTCAGATATACATATCTGCCATAGCAGTCCTGAATTGTGAATGCACCGTCTCTGGTGTTGGTGATGGTAAAGACTTCTTCAGGATCATAGCCGGAGAATTCGCCGTCATTGATCACGACCTTGTCGAACTTCATGTAGCCGTAGTTGTAATCCTCGGCCAATGCAGTTGCTGCCTGGTTACCATTGACGATCAGGTAAGTTCCATCTTCAACGGTAACAGTCTTGCCGGGCTCGGGGACTTCCACAGTGGAGCCGCCGCCATTGCCGCCGGAGATCAGTTCAAAGGTACAGCCGGAGTTGAACTCGATGGTGCCGTTATAGTTGGTCAAAGAACCGGTAACTTTAATGACATCGCCAATCTCCAGCTTATCTGCACCGCTGCCCTTCATGCGGTAGCACAGAATGGGCTGATCCTCACTGCCTTCCACTACGATAATAACAGAAATGTTCTTATACTGGATGGAGTAGGGATCCTTGATGCGGGTAATGGTACCGGTCAGGGTTGCTCTGTAAGGCAGAGTCTCGCCAACACCCAGAGCATAGGCTTCATCAATGATCTGTGCAGGATCTTCGGGAGCAGGAATGTTCTCGCCCTTGACCAGCTTGATCAGGTCGGGATACACAAACTCGATGGTGCCCTGGTAGTTCTTGATGTTACCTCTGACGGTAATGGTGTCGCCTACGTCAACGCTCTTCAGGTTGCTGACGCTGCCGCCCATGTTGAAGCAGTAGATGGGCTTGCTCTCACGGCCTTCAATGACCATGTACAGGCTCACGGTGCCGTATTCGGTATCATAGTAATACTTGACGGAGGAGACCTTGCCGGTCAGAGTAGCCTCGTAGGGCAGGTAGTCGCCGTCGGCCAGCTTGTAAGCTGCATCCACCACCTTGGTAGGATCGGAGGGCTGAACGGGTGCCGGATTGTTGACCAGACCCACCAGAGTGCCGTATGCAAATTCCACAGTGCCCTGGTAGTTGGACAGCACGCCGGATACGGTAATCACGTCATTGACATTCAGTTCTTCAACGCGGTCGCCCTTCAGACGGTAGCAATAGATCTTCTTGCCCTCGCAGAGCATAGTGACGCTGATGTTGTCGTAGTCGGGATCGTAGGGGTAATCCACCTGTACGATCTTACCGGTCAGCTCACAGGAATAAGGCAGGGACTGGCCGCTCTTCAGAGCAAATGCTTCCTTCAGGATCTCCTTGGGATCCTCGGGAGCCTTGGGAGGAGTGCCGCCGCCGCTGACAACATTCTCCAAAATACAGCCGGCGTCAAACTCGATGGTGCCGTAGTAGTTCTTCAGAGTACCGGTTACGGTGATGATATCGCCCACAGCCAGGTTTTCAACACCTGCACCCTTCAAGCGGTAGCACTTGATGGGGAAGTCTTCACGGCCACGGACAACCATGGTAACAGTAATGTTGCCGTACTGCTCAGAATACATGGTATCGATGGAGATGATAGTACCGGTCAGGGTATAGGTACCCTCCAGTGCTTCGCCCTCCTTCAGAGCATAGGCTGCATCCACGATAGCCAGAGCTTCATCGTCGATGCCTGCGGGAATGATGTGCTCCCAGGTGTAGCTGACAACTCTGCCGTCGGTACCGGTCAGGGTTGCGATCAGCTTATAGGGAACAGCGGTGGTCATGTTGTAGGTGATGTCCTCGTTCAGATCAATGGATACGGAGCCATCTTCGTTGATGATGATGGAAATGATGCTGGGATCAACTTCCATACCCTCTTCAAATTCCACAGTCCATACGATCTCGTAAACGCTGTCGGAGACACGAACAGTGCCCAAACGGGTATAATCCGTGGGGGTCTTTTCCGGCGTGTCCTTATAGAAAACACGCAGGTATTCCAGTGCCTTCTCCAGGTTGTAGTCGTAGGTATCTACGTCTTCAACAACATTAGGCTCAGTGGGAGTCTCGACAACAGGCTGTTCAGGCTGGCATTGGGTCAGAAACAGGCCTACTGCCAAAGCCAGGACGACAACTGCTGCGATAATCCAGATTAATCTTTTTTTCATAGTGCCCTCCCTTTTAGTTGACTATTGTTATGTCTTCTTTGTTGAAGACTTTTATCTGATATGTGCCATCATAGTAATCTATGATACCGCGTACATTGATGGTCTTGCCCAGGTACTCGTCCTGTGTTACCAGTTCGCCGTTTTCATCGTACAAAACGATGGTACGAACTGCGATCCGGTTGCCGTCCACAGAGCAGTACAGGGTCATAGCACCCTTGGAAGCACTGTCTTCCTTCTTGGTAGTGTAAGCGTCATAGACACGCAGATTCTTGATCTCGATGGAGGAGCTCATGGCAAGCTGTGCATAGTCAAACACAACAGGCTCGTCTTCCACCAGAACTTCCACTGTACCCTCGGTGAACACCTGGGGGTCAGTCAGAACGAAAGCAGGTTCATTGCCCTCGCTGAGTTTCTGGATGTTATTGGGATCGTCGGGCTTCATCAAACGGTACTCCAGGTCAGAGACCTGCCAGGTGCCGCCTGCTTCGTAGTACTGCACAGAGCCTACGATACGGACCTCGTTACCGATGGACAGCACATCCAGTCCCTGTCCGTTCAGGTTAAAGCCGTAGTATACGGCCATGCCGTAATACATATCGGTTTCGGGATCGTAGGATTCCACATAAACGGTGTTGCTGTTGTTCATGGTGACAACACCGCTGAAGGCAACACGGACACCGTTATATGTCTCGATGTTGCTACGCAGCTCCTTCAGCGTCAGCTCCACAGCTGCACCGTAGTAGAAATCGGGATCCTTTTCACCGGAGTGAACATTGAGCTTCAGGGCCTTGGCCTGGTTCAGTGCTGCCATACAGGTTTCGCCGTAGCGGTTCTCTGCGGAGTTGCTGGCAATGGCCAAACCGTTCTGCAGGATCTCGATGTTCAGGTTGCGGTAAGTATCGGAGCCCTCAGGCTTGTACCAGACCCATACCAGATGACGGGCACCGGTGGAGTCTGCTTCCCAAGTGGCAGTTTCGGACTCGATAATAATGGAGGTTGCGGAAGACAGCTTCTCCTTGGTAAAGGCAGATGCTTTCTTGCCCCATTCCTCGATCTTGCCGGTGGATTCGGGCGTGTTGATGGCCAGGTATCTGCCCTTCAAAACGCCGGAGCTCATAACGGAAGAGGGAACATAGAAGTGGGTGGTATCACCGTCGATGAACTGCTTGACGGTAACTTCCAGCTGTGCTGTGCCGGAGGTCTGATCCAAATGGATACTGCCGGCATAGTCCACTTCTTCTGCTACTGCTGCTTCCGTAGCTTCCTGGGTAGGTACGGTCTGTTCTGCATCCACCGAAGCTGCGGGATCCTTTTTCCCGCAGCCGCTGAAGCTGCCCAGTACCAGGCAGATCAGCAGCAGACAGGCGATCAGTTTCTTAAAGTTCACCATATGCTATCAGGTGCTGTATTCGCACTCATCAACAGCGTCTTCAAATGCGGACTCGATCTGTGCGGACAGGTCGCTGCCGGTCATGGTCAGGCACTTGCTCATCAGAGCACCCACCTGGTCACGGGCAGTGGAAGAGCCGTTGAATGCGGGAGAGGTGTAGTAAGCGTTCTCCTGCTCCAGGCCGACCTTAACGGACAGGGCGGAAATATAGTTGCCGCCGTCGGCACTTGCCAGGTAGTCAGCGTAAACAGGGTTCTCGCTGACGGACTTAATAACAGGAACGTAACCGGAAACCATACTGAACTCAGCCTGGAATTCCACGCAGGTGGTGATATACTTGGCAAACAGCCAGGATGCTACCACTTCCTGAGGATTGGACTTCTGGAAGATGCACAGGCTGGGACCCTGAGAAATGGCCTTGGGGTTAGCGGGGTCGATCTGGGGAATGGTTGCGATGCCTACCTCGAAGGGGTAGCTGCCGTCATTGCCGGCAGTGGGACGCTGGTAGGTAGCACCTGCAGAAGAGCCGATGGACATGTAACTCGTGGTGCCGGTGGTGCTGGTGAACAGGCCGGAGGTGTATGCACCGTACAGAGTCTGAGTGGTCAGGTAACCCTTCTGGTACCAGCTGTTGAACATCTCGACGAAAGCACGGTTCTGCTCATTGTTGAACAGGAAGTGGTCGCCGGTAGCACTGGTGTAGGGGGAGCCGTACTGCTCACACATGGTGATGAACCAGTTGGCCTCGGAGTCATAGCCCAGAGGAATGGAGTTGGGATCGATGGCCTTAATGGCGGCACAGGTCTGCTCCATCTCTTCCCAGGTGGTGGGAACGGTCAGGTTATGCTTGTCGAAGAAGGTCTTGTTGTAGTACAGGACCTCGGTGGACTTGCTAAGAGGCAGGGTGTACATCAGGCCGTCGCCGAACTGCATGCCTTCGTTGTAGTAGCCTTCAATGAAGTCAGCCTTCTGCTCTTCGGTCAGACCCATGATCTCGGTGGTGCCGTCAGCATGGGCAACCTCGATCTGGCTGTTGATCAGCTCGTCCAGCGTGGTAACTGCGTCGGCCAGGTTGTACAGAGCGACATGGTCGGGGTAGCAGTAAGCGATGTTGGGCTGAGCACCTGCGGTGATTTCCTGGCTGATCTGGTCGCGGACATCATCATAGCCGCCAACCTGAGATACTTCAACATGAATGTTGGGGTACATTGCATTGAACTCAACGATATAGTTGTCCAGAACGCCACGGAGGTTTGCACCCATGGTGTTGTAGAAGGTGATGGTCACTTCGCTGCCGTCATAGCCTTCCGCGGGAACTGCGAAGTTGCCCAGGATCTCCACGCCGTCGGCATTGACCACAGGCTCATCGTTGTTGCTGCTGTTGGGATTTTCCGCAGCATTGTTGGAACCGCCGCAGGCAACCAGGCTGAACACCATGGCAACCAGCAGAAGTGCTGCTACAAGTCTCTTTTTCATAGATTCGTGTTTCCTTTCTGTATATAAAAATTTTATTTTTCTTATATATCCCGTCATCCCTTGATGCCGCCGCGGCTTACACCGGCCATGATATATTTACGCAGCAGGATGAAGACCAGGAACAGCGGTGCGGAGACCAGGGCGACAGCTGCCATCTGCACAGGGTAGTTGACATCGCCGGTGGTTTCCGTAAAGGCATTTCGCAGACCGTTGGTGATCAAACGGTGTGCCTCGTCATTGGCCACCAAGCGGGGCCAAATATAAGAGTTCCATGCACCCATCATCTTCAAAATGGTAATGGAGATCAGGGTGGGCAGGGACAGAGGAATCATAACCTTCCACAGGTACTTTAAGTCAGAGGTGCCGTCCACCTTCGCAGCCAGATACAGCTCGTTGGGAATCTGGAGGAAGTTCTGCCGCAGCAGATAAATATAGAAGACACTCACCAGGAAGGGAACGATCAGAACGGTAAATGTACCGATCCAGCCGAACTGGGTAACGGTAATATAGTTGGTGATGGTGAACAGCTCACCGGGGATCATCATGGTAGCCAGCAGCATAGCGAACAGGGTATCCTTACCCTTGAAATCCAGCCGTGCAAAAGCGAAGGCGGAAAGCACCGTGATGACCAGGCTTAAAATGGTGGAAACAACACCCACATACAAGGTGTTCAGGAACAACCGACCCAGATTTGCGGTGGTAAAGGCTTCGGCATAGTTGCTGAACATCATGGTCTGGGGCCAGAAGGTAGGCACGCTCAGGCGGTATTCTTCCAAAGTCTTCAAAGAGGAGATGATCATCCAGTAGAAGGGGAACAGCACGATCAGTGCCATAAAGCACAGGAACAGATAGGTGAAGAACTTAACTGCAGCCTTCACGATCCGCTGCCGGGAGGAAACCTGCTGCAGGTCTTTTTCCTGCATGATATTTTTATCGTGACTCATACACACCCTCCTCCCTTAGTAATGCACATGCTTCTTGATCACCTTATTATTAAACAGGGTGACAGCAAGAATGATGGCAAACAGGATCAGTGCCGCAGCACTGGCACGGCCCTGATTGTTGGTGCTGAGTGCATCGTAAACGAAACCTACCATGGTGTTTAACCGACCTGCATCGTTGGCAGGGCCCATATTCTCACCAAAGATACCTACGATGCTGGTATACTCCTTAAAGCCGCCGATGAAACCGGTGATAATAACATAGGACAACATGGGAGACAGAAGGGGTACGGTAACGCGGGTGAACACTCTTCTGCGGGAAGCACCGTCAACACGGGCAGCTTCATAGTACTGCTTGTTGATACTCTGCAAACCGCCCAGCAGAATCAGGATCTTGAAGGGCAGGGCGTTCCAAACGATATAGACCACCATGACTGTGATATTGGCAGCATAGGTAGATCCATAGTTGATCCAGTTGATGGGCTGACCGCCGAAAAATTCAATTACATTGTTGATGATACCTGCCGTGATGATCAGCTCGTTTTCGGTGCCGTAGAAAGAACCAACGATGTTGAACATTGCAGCGAACACCATGCCGATGGCGATGGAGTTGGTAACATAGGGCAGGAAGAAGATCGTCTGCAGGAATTTCTGCAAACCCTTGATAGAGTTCAGGGCCACGGCGATGAGCAGTGCCAGCATGGTGGAGATGGGCACCGTCAGTACGCACAGCAGGACTGTATTTTTCAGGCACTGCAGAAACCGCTTGTACTCAACGACCTTCAGGAAGTTGCCGATGCCAAACTGGAAAGTTGCACCGGCTGCTGCCTCCAGGCTCTTATAGTTTTCCAACAGGGCCATGCGTACCGTGTTGAAAATGGGCCAGACTGTAAACACCAGCAGCAGAGCGATCGCCGGTGACAGGTACAGCCAGGCTTTCCATTGCTGTTTGCTATTTACCATATTACTTCACCTCAAAATAGATACGCTCTTCTGTCTCCTTGTTGAACAGGAAGAACTTGTGAGGCTTAATATTGTAACGCACTTCTTTGCTTGTAATGTCGATCTTGTTATCTGCGTCGATAATGGAACGGATCACAGGGTTCATAGAACCGGGATGGGTGGAGACAACGCTCACATCACGACCCATGACTTCCACATTGTTCAGGCCGCATACCAGAGCACCGTCTTCAGCCAGTTCAAAGCCTTCGGGACGGATGCCAATGTATACATCCTGATCTTCCACACCGGATATGGACAGCACTTCATTTTCACCGATGGTGACCACACCGCCCTTGACGGTGCCTTCAAACACATTGATGGGAGGTGTGCCCAGGAACTTGGCAACGAACAGGTTTTCGGGGTTGTCGTACACATCCTGGGGCTTGCCGATCTGCTGCACCACACCCAGCTTCATAACCACGATCATATCAGAAATGGACATAGCCTCTTCCTGGTCATGGGTAACGAAAACGGTGGTGATACCGGTCTCTCTCTGGATGCGGCGGATCTCTTCACGGGTCTGCAGACGCAGACGGGCATCCAGGTTGCTGAGGGGTTCGTCCAGCAGCAGAACACGGGGCATTTTCACCAGAGCACGGGCGATGGCAACACGCTGCTGCTGACCGCCGGACAGCTCGCTGGGCTTACGCTCCATGAGTTCATCGATCTGCACCAGCTTTGCTGCTTCGTATGCACGGTCGATCATGTCCTGCTTGGACATCTTGTCCTTGCCCTTCAGGTTCTGCAGAGGGAACAGGATGTTCTGCATCACCGTCATGTGGGGATACAGAGCATAGTTCTGGAACACCAGGCCGATGCCGCGGTTTTCCGTGGACAGCTCGGTCACATCTTCATCGCCAAAGAAGATCTTACCGGCGGTGGGCTTCTGCAGACCGCTGATCATGTACAGGGTCGTACTCTTGCCGCAGCCGGAGGGGCCCAGCAGACCGATGAGCTTGCCGTCGGGGATTTCAAAATTGAAATCGTTAACGGCAACGACTTCCTTCCCTGCCTTCTTGTCCCGGCTGGGGAATATCTTGGTTAAGTTCTGCAATACAACTTTCATGCGAATCCCTTCCAATCACATTTGTTTTTTATAACACCGTTCCATATCAGTAGGGCTTACGGGCAGCCCGTTCTGCATGGATCCGTTTTGTGTACTCGATCAATTCTTCCGTTGTGCGGAATATTTGCTGGCTGGAAATATCCACAGCCACAGTGCCTGCCAGCAGGTCGTGGATGGCTGTACGGTTCCGGGTGACCGCCAGCAGAATGATCTGCGTCAGCAGTAATGCACCCAGCAGCAAGGTGCCGCCCAGTCCCACAATGTTGAAAAACAGCATAATGACAACATACACCGGGATCATGGTACCAATGGTGAACTTACCCAGTACGGTACGGACGAACAGCTGCATGTTGTTCATTCTCACACCGTCATTTCGCACCAGGGCGATGGCAAATATCTTTTTGCCCACAGTCTGTCCGTTGCCGAAGATCAGCGGCAGGACAACCTCCAGGATCAGGTATCCCAAAAGGATGGCAAGTGTCGTGATCACCAGCGTCAGGTTCAGCACCATGTTGTAATTACGAAGGATCTCAGCATCTGCGATCAATGCTTCATAGGCCGCATCGTAGTTTTGCCGTTCCTCTTCCGTCATGGCATCGTACTCTTCGGCAGTGATGTCAAACACCACACCGTAGCCGGCTTCATATTTGGCATAGCCTGCATCCAAAGCCTCGTTATAACCGTTGTAGCCCAACAGCCAGGACAGCAATACTCCCATGCCCACAACAACGATGCTGAGAAGTATTACATCCAACAGCCATGCGGAAATCCGCTTCCACATGCTGGCTTTTTGCAGTTCAATGCCCATAGTCGACCTGTCTTTCCGTTGCATGCAAGGCAGGAACACATGCTTTCATGCTGCGTACAAAAGCATTCTCGTTCCTATTTTTTTCGCACAATTTGCCATTTTTCTCTACCTTATAGGATAGCACATTTCTTTTCAAAAATCTACTGGTTTTTATAATTTATTTTATTGCGGTCCGGTCTTTCAACGGTGGGATAACCGACACGGGCACCTGCAGCGTCCCCTGCCCTGTCCCCATCCGGACATCCGGTTTGTTTCCGCCGTGAAAATCGCTGCCGCCACTGGGAAGAATGTCAAATTCCCGGGCGATTTGTGATGACAACGCGGTGGTTTCGTCGTTATATTTGGAGTACATGGTCTCCATGCCATCCAGCCCATGCTGCACCGCCTGCCCCAGAAAACGCCGCAGCGGTTCTTCCTGCAAGCTTAAAAACGGATGGGCCAGAACAGCCGCCGCTCCCACAGATTTAATAAGGCGGATCACCTCAAAAGCATCCAGCCGCTTGGCTGGGTGATACAAGCCCCACTCCGGGGATAGCCATGTGGCAAAAGCCTCCCGATATGTGGAAACATATCCCTTCTTCACCATTTCCGTTGCGATATGGGCACGGTTAATATTTCCGTCGGGGGTGACCTTTTGGATCGCTTCATAGGAAAGATCCATGCCCTTTTCCCGCAATGCATCCACCAATGCCCGCTCGCTGCGGGCCTTCCGCATCCGCACCTGGCCCATGACTTCTTCTATGGAAGTCAGACTTTCCGGCGGCAAAAACAATCCCAGTATGTGCAGTTCTTCCCCTTCAAATTCCGAGGTTATCTCGATGCCGCCAATGGCCTCCACATTATAATGTTCCCCTGCTGCCCAAAATTCCCCCAGTCCGGCCACGGTGTTGTGGTCGGTCAGGGCAATGGCAGAAAGGCCCAGTCTTTCCGCCTGCTGCAGCAGTTCTCTGGGAGAGCAGGTGCCGTCAGAATAATAAGAGTGGGTATGCAAGTCGCAAAATTTATCCATATTGCTTCCTCCAAACAGAAAACACCCGGTATATACCGGGTGCTTTTTTATTAAACATGCAGTCCTGCAAGGATCTTGTCCGCCGCCTGCTGGGCTGTGGAGAAATCCACCACATAGTCGCAGACCTCGGCGTTGCGTTTTTCCGATTCAATGGCCATCAGCCGATTCACCTTTTCGCTTGTGGCGATAGGCTTTTCCAAAATGGCTGCCATAAGATCCTTTTTATCCCGCTTGATATAGATGGTGATCACATTGGGGAAATGAGTCTTCATGGCCATGGCACCGCAAATATCCATTACCGTCAGTACATGCTTACCCCGGTTCAAAATACTTTCCACGTCCGCTTTCCGAGAGCCGAAATAATGCCCGGCATAGGTAGTGGATTCAAAAAATTCCTCCCGTTCGTGCATGGTAAGGAATTCCTCCTGGGAAACCTGCCGGTAGCAGCTGTCGCTTTTGGTGTCTGCCGCTGTATCCGTGGTGTAGCTTACCAGCGTCTCAAAATCGGGGGCTTTCTTCAACAGTTCATCGGCAACTTCGGTCTTGCCGCTGCCGGAGGGACCTACCAGCACCACAACACTGGGCTGATTCAGGATATACTTTTCCTGGCGGGCACAGTAGCCGTTGGAAATGACTTCCACCAGCTTCAAAAACTCGTTGTAATTGTTCACCGCCAAAATACCGGTGGCCTCCCTGTTCCAGGGACGACGCATCAAAATGGGATAGGCGGCGTTGGAGCGGAAGATGTTATGCATGCCATCGTCAAACAGGATGTCCACATCGATCTTATCCTTACGGGAACCCATATAAATATGGTCCTGGGGGATCTCCGGGAATTCCCGCAAAATACGCTCGGCACGGATGCTCATAAACTGAGGATATACGGAAGTGGATACAAACACCTCCGTCATCTGGGACAGCTTCCGGACAAATTCCTTCGCACCTGCGATCACAGGCTGGCTGCGGAAAAATTCCGGATCCTGGAAAAACTCAAAGATCACATCCGCACGGGTACCCATCTTGCCCCAGCGGTCCACTTCATAAATGGTCAGCGGAGGATCGAATTTATATTTTTCATTT
>JAZNZG010000122.1:0-10556 GCA_045594825.1 Faecousia sp.
AAAATTCGGTGGTCTCGCCAAAGACAACGGTGGCACCCAGGTCTACCAGCTTGTCAGCCACATAGCCGATGACACAGTTGGAGGCCATGCCGGAGGTGGTGTCGGAAGCACCGCATTTGCTGGACATGACCACTTCGGAAATGTCCACTTCCTCCCGCTGCTGGACGGATATCTGCTGCACCAGACGCTGTGCAGCATCGATACCGGCCTGAATGGCCCGGGAGGTGCCTCCCAGTTCCTGGATGCGGATGATCTCACAGGGCTTGCCGGTGGCACGGATCTCTTCCACGATACGGTTCTGGTCAGTACCCTCACAGCCCAGGCTCACCACCAGGGCAGCACCCACATTGGGGCTCTGTCCCAGATGGGACAGGGTGTCGGTGACCCGCTTCAGGTCAATGGGCAGCTGGCAGCAGCCCTGATGATGGAAATAGCCGATGGTGCCCTGGACCTGGCGGCAGATGGCCTGGCCCACATCATTGGCACAAATAACACTGGGAATGACCGCTACCAGGTTTCTGGCACCCACCTTACCGTCGGGACGGCGGTAACCCATAAACTTATATTCGCTCATACCCTACCTCCTTACAGGTCGCCGCGGCCACGGAGAGCATCCATGTTGTGAACATGGACATATTCGCCCTTGCGGATATCCACATTGGCAGCACCGATGGACTCGCCGTACTTCATGATATGCTCGCCCCGGGTAATATCCCGGACAGCGATCTTATGGCC
This sequence comes from Faecousia sp., assembly GCA_045594825.1. Taxonomy (GTDB): domain Bacteria; phylum Bacillota; class Clostridia; order Oscillospirales; family Oscillospiraceae; genus Faecousia. Next base: position 736 of record JAZNZG010000122.1, read on the forward strand.
ATAAGGCACATCGCCGATCACATTCACATTTTCGGTAACGCCCTTCTTGTCCCGGATCTCCACCTGAGTGCCGTCGGTAATACCGTTGGCAAAGATGGTGGCCACATTGTCCAGATCGTCAACTTTTAATGCAAGCTTCAGTTCCATAGTTCCTCCTTATTCCTTCACTGCCAAAACGGCAACGCCGTCGGGAATGACCACTACTTCCGCGTCCTTGCCCATGATCTCATATGCCATAGCCAGTGCCTCATCGGGAGAGGAGGCGGGGATCATGTTGGCCTTGCGGACCATTTCATGATCCAGGTAGGTAGTCACCAGGATCACCTTGTATTTCTTCAGGATCCGGGAATAGATCTGGGCACACCACTGCTCAGCAATCGTCTCCTTGGGTGGGATCTTGGACAGGTATGCGTCGATCTCATCCACCGTTCCCCGGACGATCAGCTTTTCAAAGTGCGTGCCGCCCATGCCGTCGTAGCAGGAAGCACACATAATGATCACGCCGCCCTCTTTGCAGCAGGCTTCGGCAGTGGCAACCGCCTTGGGGCTCTGATACAGGTTCTGATCCAAAGGATAGCCGCCGTTGGAAGTGACCACGATGTCACCGGTAATGCCGGGACACTGGGCCAGCTCACGGACAAACTGTACGCCGGTGGCGTGAGCCTGCTCCAGGTCACCGGCAAAGGCAGCGATGACCTTCTTCTCCCCGTTCAGTGCCACATTCAGAATAAACTGGGTGTTCACGGCTCTGGCTGCACAGACCATATCCTCATGGATGGGGTTGTGCTCCAGCACACCGGTGGTGGAATAGGGACTGGAGATGGCCTTGTAGGAGTGGTTTTCGTTGACAGTAGCTGCGTTACAGATACCGGGAAGGATGCTCTTTCTGCCGCCGGAGAAGCCCGCAAAGAAGTGCGGCTCAATAAAGCCCTCGGTGATCAACAGGTCACACTCCAAAGCCAGCTTGTTGACCCACAGCTCCGCACCGGAGGGCAGGGTCCGGACATAGGCAAAATCTTCATCGTTGAAGGCATCGTTGACAGCGATCTTCTCGTTGTCCACGATCACATCGCCGAACATACGACGCTGCTCCTCCTCCGTGGTGGCACGGTGCAGGCCGGTGGCGATGAGAATGGTAATATCTGCATCGGGATTGCCGGAACGGATCTCCTTCAGCAGGATGGGCAGCGTCAGCTTGCTGGGCACGGCACGGGTGTGGTCAGAGGTCACCAGGGTCACCTTTTTCTTGCCCTTGGCCAGCTCACAAAGACGGGGAGTGCCGATGGGATTGCACAGGGCCTCCTCCACCAATTCCGCCTCACTTTTGGCTGCAACATATTCATCGGTCTTGGCGGTGATGATGGCTTTCAGATTTTCTTCCCGGATATGCAGATCCAAAGAAGAGGTGTAATAAGGAATTTTTATTGTTTTCACGCTCTTTCACCTTCCATTGACAATTTTTCATGTACTGATCTTAAAAGCACGCAATTTGCCTTTTAATGGTTACCATTATATCTGTCCCAAAATTTTCCGTCAAATGGCAAAACGCACAAGGAAATTGTCGAATCTTTGTACAAGTCGTATATCTCATGTGAATTAGTTGCGAATAGATAGCCTTTTATCGATATTTCCATATAAATCCGGTGGGTTTTTGCGTAAAAAAAATGTTGCACAAATTCCCATTCCTGTGCTAAAGTATATTGTATAAATTGTTCCCCGATTCCGGGGTTATTGGAGGTACTTACCATGGATCAGAATTTGCGTCAATGTGCCAACGCCATTATTTCCGCCTCTATCCGGGCCGTTCAGCCCGACGAGGCTGTCAGCCGTGCCCTTACAGGCAAGGAATTCCCCGGCAGAGTGGTGCTGGTTGCAGCCGGCAAAGCCGCATGGCAAATGGCCAAGGCTGCCTATGACTGTCTGGGCAGCCGGATCGATCAGGGCGTAGTGGTCACCAAGTATGACCATGTTATGGGCCCCATCGGTAATTTTGACTGCCGTGAGGCCGGTCACCCAGTTCCCGATGAAAACTCCTTTGCCGGCACCCAGGCCGCTCTGGAGCTGGTCAGCGGTTTGACCCCTCAGGACACCGTGCTGTTCCTCCTCTCCGGCGGCGGCAGTGCCCTGTTTGAAAAGCCCCTGGTGCCCGGTGAAGTGCTGCAAAATATTACCGGCCAGCTTCTGGCCTGCGGTGCGGATATCGTGGAGATCAACACCATCCGCAAGCGGCTTTCCGCTGTTAAGGGCGGCCGCTTCGCACAGCTTTGTGCACCTGCCCATGTGTTTACCATTATCTTGTCGGATATTTTGGGTGACCCCCTGGATATGATCGCCTCCGGTCCTGCCTGCCCCGACAGTGCCACCAAGGAGCAGGCCATGGCCATCGCCAAAAAATACGATCTGCAGATGCCCGATTACGCCTGGGATCTGATGGAAAAGGAAACACCCAAGGTGCTGGACAATGTGACCACCCTCATTAACGGCTCTGTTCGTGAGCTGTGTGCCGCGGCTGCTGCGGTATGTCGGGAATACGGGTATGAGCCCATTCTCCTCACCGACCAGCTCAGCTGCCAGGCCAAGGAGGCCGGCTCTTTCCTGGCGTCCTGTCTGAAAACCCATTACGGCAGCGGCAAAAAGCTTGCCTTCCTGGCAGGCGGTGAAACTGTGGTGCATCTTACCGGTACCGGCCTGGGTGGCAGAAACCAGGAGCTGGCTCTGGCTGCTGCTGCAGGTATCGAGGGTCTGGAAGGCACCTGTGTATTCAGCGTAGGCAGCGACGGCACCGACGGTCCTACCGATGCCGCCGGCGGCTATGTGGATTATCAGACAGCCGCCACCTTGCGGGCACAGGGCATCGAGATCTTTGATGTGCTGAAAAACAACGATGCCTACCATGCTCTGCAGAAGGCAGACGGTCTTGTCATCACCGGTCCCACCGGCACCAATGTCAACGATGTGGCCGTTGCCCTGCTGAACGGTTGATACATATTATAATAGCCGCTGTGGAAATCCACAGCGGCTTATTTTTATCCAAGCATGACCGACAGTAATGCCACCATGGCAACGATACTGATAATGATGCAAATGGAATTGATGGTGCTGGACAGGCCTGCGTCCTCCCCAAGCTCCCGGGTGAAGCCAACAACAGAGGCACTGATGGGGCTAAATGCCAACACCACCAGCGTTCGCCGCACCTCCAGGCTGAAGGGCGTCAGATAATAGAAGGCCAGTGCCGCCACCGCAGCGATGGCGTAACGCAGCACCACCACCTTGGTCACATAACCAAGCTGTTGCTTGTTCAGCTTCAGTTTAAAGCCTACACCGATCATCAGCATGGCCAAAAAGCCGTTGCTGCTGGCGATGATGTCCGCACAGGTCACGATGGGAGCAGGAATGGTGATCTTCAGCAGTGACAGAGGCAGCATGATAATGTAGCACAAAAAGGGCACGGATGTCGCCAAAGCCTTACACACCCTCTTAAAAGAGAAGCCGTGGCCGCTTTTTACGGAAGATGCCAGGCCGTATGTACCACCCAGGCAGACGAAGGAATTGCCCACATCGAATACACTGGCGGTGACTACGCCCATAGGTCCCAAAAAGCTGGAAACAAAGGGCAGTGCAAACACGCCGATATTGTAGCCCGGTACATTCAACAGGTCAAAGGCACGCTGCTCCTTGGATTTTCCAATGCTGATGATCAGAGCTACCGCCACATACAGCAGACCGCCAATCAGACCCAGCAGGGACAGAGACAGCATGGACACATCCACATCGCTGGAAGCAAAATTTTTGATAATGGCTGCAGGCAGGGTGATTTTCAAAACGATTTTGGTTAGTGCCTCAAAGGTGTTATCATTGAAAAAGCCCACCCGACGCAGCACGATGCCCAATATAATAATGGCCACAAAGCAGCCGGCACGAATCAAAAGATCCTGCATCTTTGTATTCCTTCTTTCTCAGTCGATATATGTAACCAGCTCCGACAGGTCCTTCCGCTTTTTGTTGCGGAGGGTGTCCTCCGCCTTGGGATAACCCAAAGTCACCACCAGCCGTACCGGCTCTTCCAAACCGCAAACGGTACGGATCTTCCGGTCATCCAGCCAGCCTAAAATACAAGTGCCCAGTCCCTGGGTACAGGCTTCCGCCGTCAGGTATGCCACAGCAATGCCGATGTCCATGCTGCGGTAGTCGTTGCCCTTGACACGGGCACCCAGGGCAGCGGTCTTTACATAGCCCTCCTCAGACAGCACCAGCAGCACCGGTGCCTGGGAGGAAAATTTGTTCATGTTCATGCTCTGACAGGCCTTTGCCACCTGCTTTGCCGCTTCACCACGGCAGACAGTAACATGGTAAGGCTGACCGTTGCAGGCAGAGGGAGCAAGGCGTACTGCCTCCAGCACCGCGTTCAGCTTTTCCTCCTCAACGGGTCTTTCCGCGTCATAGCTGCGGCAGGACTGCCGCTTTTTTGCGATCTCCAAAAAATCCATAAGACACCTCCTAAAATTCTAAACAGCATTATACTCCTTTTTTTCTGTGCTTGCAAGAGGAGAAAAAGAAAAGCCTTTCCGCATTTTGCGGAAAGGCTTTCGGTGTTATAATTAGATCTTCTTTGCGTTGGCCAGCAGGTATGCTTCTGCTTCGGGGTTCCACAGGCCGTTGTTGGCCTTGCAGATCTTGTCCAGCTCGGCAAACAGAGGATCGGTCTTGCCGGCTTCCTCGAAATCGGCAATAGCAGTCAGGGGCAGATCCAGGTGGTTGTAGATCAGCTTCTTGCCGCCGGGGATCTTGGGCAGATTCAGAACGGTGTCCACAACAGAGTTCAGACCGCCGATGTGGGTGACCAGTGCGGAGGGATTCAGCTTGCCGGCATTCATCATCTGAATGGCTTCCTTCATGTCATCGGTGTTGCCGCCGGAGGTGCCCACAACATGGGTGTACAGGTAGTGGACATTGTACCAGTTGAAAGGCGCCTTGAACTGGGTATCAGTGGGACCTGCAAAGAAGTTCAGGCAGCCGTCGAAGCCCAGGATGTCATCAGCCTGCTCGATAACAGGACGGACAGGTGCGAAGCAGATGACATCGTCATAGCCGGTGCCGCCGGTGAGCTCACGCAGGTAAGCGGTGGCGTTTTCCATACGGGTGTTGACATAGTGCAGCTCAACGCCGTTCTTGGCAGCCTCTTCTACGGTGTAGATGGAAGCAGCACGCTCCAGACGGGCCTCGTCAATGTCGGTAACGACCAGCAGGCTGGGACGACGGTCACAGTGGATGGCATAGTCGATCGCACCCAGGCCCATGGGACCTACGGATGCCAGCATGGCCATCTTGCCGCCTTCCTTAATGCCCATTTCATGGACATAGGAGCCAGCCTTGGTGTGGTACATGGCATGGAAGGTGCCGATGACACAGCTCAGAGGCTCAGCCAGAGAGCCGTAGTAGTAAGTATCGGAGTTGTAGGGCAGCAGGCAGTCGGCCAGCAGGGTCTCAATGGGGACATTGCCGTACTGTGCGGAGCCGCCGCAGTACTTATAGGAGTAGCCGGGAGCCAGCTGAGAGCCCTTATAGAAGTGGGCGGGCTGGATGGAGAACTTATCGCCTACCTTATACTTGTGTGCCCAGTTCTCACCTACTGCAACGATGTCGCCGCAGAACTCGTGGCCAACGATGGTGGGGTTCTCAGCACAGTCATTGGGAACACGCTTGTGGTCCTCGCCCTCCAGGGCAGCCTTGTAGGTGGACATACAGACGGAGTCACAGATGATTCGGATCTGTACATCGTCAGGACCAACCTCGGGCAACTGGATCTCGTCCAGACGCAGGTCATTCTTACCATGGATTCTTACAGCTTTGGTATTCATAAATATATCCTCCATAATTATTTGTTTTCGTGTTCAATAAGTTTCCAGGTGGCATCGATGAGGTTTTGGAACAGGGGGTTCTCCATAGCCTTGATCACAAAGATCTGACGGGGAGAGTTGATGTCCTCACCGGAGATCTGGAACATGCCGTACTGATCGCACAGATCACGCAGCTTGGTCAGCTGGGCCATGGTGTTCCGGGTGGGCATATAGGTGACAGCCTTTACGCCCTCTTCCTTCAGACACTCAAATACCTCTTCCAGGTAGTCGTCCTCAAACTTCTGTGCCTTTTTGTCACCGGTGACAGACTCGCCCACATCACCCAGGTATGCGTAGCACAGGAATGCGTCGATCTCGTTACACAGCTTGACCATATCGCAGAGCTTAGGGCACTCGTCGGTGGCATCGATGAAGATCAGCGGTACGAAGGTACCCTTCAGCATGCCCAGCACATCGTACTCGTAGAAGGGGTACTGGGTATCCAGCAGCATCTTCTTCTGCTTTTCACTGAGGTTCATACCCACAGAGGTAAGCTTGTCGATCATGCCCTGGCCCTTGCCCACCTGCTTCACCAGCTCCAAAGCCAGTGCGTACATCAGGTGACGCTCGGTAACACCGCCGTTTTCCGCTGCCTGGGAAAGGGGCAGCACATCCCGGTCGTAGTCCAGCTCCACACCCACCAGAGCGTTGATCTTTTCGATCATCTTCCGGTTACGAGCATGACGGGCTGCCTGGTAGGGCTTGAAGAACTCTGTCAGCACATCGATCTTATCATGGGGTACACCCTGGATGGTCATATAGCTGACGCCCACCTGGTCGGGGTTGTTGGTACGGCGGCCCTCCATGCGGGTGCCGTCCATGGTGATACGGGCTTCCATACCGATGGTCACGGGGATGTCCACCATTTTTGCTGCTTCCAGGAACTCTCTTGCACCGGAGATGGAATCATGGTCGATAATACCGGCGGTGCACAGACCCTCCATACGGGCGGCATACACAGCAGCCGTGGGAGAGTAGGGAGAGAAGGAATAGGTGGTATGGATGTGATTGTTGATGTATTGGGGCACCATGGGAGGAAATTCGGTGGTCTTCAAAACCTCACGAAGATTGGCAAGCCGCTCCTCCTTGGTGGGGGCATTTAATTTGTTGAGAATTTCAATATCGATCATGGTCTACCTCTTAGTTCAGCATTCCCAGACCGCCGGTAACAGGAATGGCCTGGCCGGTTTCATACTTCTGCTCCACGCAGTACATGACGGCACGGGCAACATCGATAGGCAGGCAGCCGCGGTTCATGGGCACCTTGGCCTCATAGAAACGGCGGACATCCTCAACGGTCTTGGCACCGGGAACCTTACCGGCTTCCAGATACTGAACAAACAGGCCGCGGACAGGGTCAGACCACAGGGGGCCATCCAGGTAGTTACCGGGGCAGATGGCATTGACCTTGATGTTGTATGCCGTCAGCTCCAGGGCCCAGGACTGTACCAAACCGATGGCACCGAACTTGGAACCTGCGTAAGCAAAGTTCTTGTTGGAGCCTTCCAGGCCGGACTTGGAGGACATGGCGATGATATCGAACATTGCATCGGGATCAGCCTCGTGCTGTGCCTGCATGATGATGGATGCGTACTTGGCACACAGGAACAGACCTGTGTAGTTGATGGCAGTAACAAATTCCAGATCCTTCTGCTCAAAAGTAGCGATGGGACCGGAACGGACAACGCCTGCATTGGCTACCATAACATCCAGGCCGCCAAACTTCTCAACGACCTGAGCCACCAAATTGGCGACGCTCTCTTCATTGGTAACATTTACAGCGATGGCACATGCACGCTCACCCATATCGGCAGCTACCTGCTCTGCCAAAGTCTGATTCATATCGGCAATGATGACGGAAGCACCTTCCTTGTACAGCTCCTCGGCAATACCCTTGCCAAAGCCCTGTGCGGCACCTGTGACGATAATGATCTTGCCGGCCAGGCGGCCCTGTCCTGCAGGACGGTTATGGATGTTCTGCTTGGCGATTTCCTGCCACTTTGTCATATCTACGCTCATGTCTATGATCTCCCCCTGTATTGAAATGGTGATACATAATTTCGGTGCGGAGTTATTCCGCAATTTTCCACTTATAATATAATACGGATTGTGCAAAAAAGCAAGCACAAAAGCAGGGTTTCCACGTCGGAACAACAGCGAAAACAGGCTTTGTGCAGTCTTTACAAACGCGAAACGATTCGCCTGTGAAAACCTCACGAAAGCATTTTTCTCCATTCTTTTTATTGCCTGCTTTGATGAGTTTTCACAAAAGAAAGAGGAGTGTTTTTTCCAAAATTGTATTGACAGCACAAGTTCATTCTTATATTATAAGAATGAAGTCCAATGGGACAAAGGCGGAATTGATGTTAAACGTCGCGAAACGATTCGCTTTTTGAGAGGTGTCTATGGCAACCATTAAAGATGTGGCACGCAGGGCCGGTGTTTCCGTGTCCACCGTTTCCAAGTACATAAACGGCGGCAATGTTCGCCCCGAAAATGTAGAGGCCATCCGCAGTGCCATCGACGCACTGGACTATCGGGTCAACCCCTTTGCCCGGAGCTTAAAAACACAACGCAGCCGTTTCATCGGCATTCTGATCCCGGAAATGACCGCCCCCTTCTACGGCAGCGTGGTCACCGCACTGGACAGAACACTGCGGGAGTTCGGCTACCACAGCGTCATCTCCTGCTACGGTGCCAGCCTGGGCCTGGAGCGGGACAACCTGCGGTTCCTGCTGGGTACCGGCATTGACGGCCTGGTGTACGCCCCCGAGGACCTTACCGCACAGGAATTTTATGAGCTTACAGCCAGCAGCGGTATCCCCGTGGTGCAGATCGACCGTGTCATTCAGGGCGTGGACAGCGACGCCGTGCTGGTGGACAACGCCGACAGCGTGTACAGAGCCGTACACCGCCTGCTGCGGAAAGGTCACCGCCGCATCGCCATTATCACCGGCCCCAAGAGCGTCTACTCTGCCAAGGAACGGCTCATGGGCTATCTGCGGGCGTTGTCGGATTTCGGCATTTTCTATGACGATTCCCTGGTCATCAACGGTCAGATGGATTTCTTCACCGGCTACCTTGCCTGTGGAGAGCTGCTGAACCAGCCCGATCCCCCCACCGCCATCGTGGCTGCCAACTATGACATTACCATCGGTCTTGTCACCGCCGCCCGGGAGCGGGGTCTGAACATCCCCGAGGATGTGGATATCTTCGGCTTTGACTGCGTGGAGATCTGCTCCATGCTCCAGCCTCCCCTGCCCGTGGTCCATCAGCCGGAAGAGCGTATCGGTCAGATCGCTGCGGAATATTTGGTGGACAGACTGGGCGGTTACGAGGGCGAGTCCCGCCAGGTGGTGCTGAAGTGTACCATCGAGCCGGAATAAATTCGGTATAAAATCGCCTTGTGCGACTTTATATATATTATCAATTACGCCGCACAACAAGCGCCGAAAACAGGAGGAAATAACAATGGCAAAGAACAGATATGTTGGCGATTACCCCGTAATCGGTATTCGTCCCATCGTTGACGGCCGCCGTGGCCCCCAGATGATGCGTGAATCTCTGGAGCCCCTGGTTTGGGCAATGGCTGAGTCCGCCAAGAAGCTGTTTGAGGAGAACCTGTTCTACTCCAACGGCGAGCCCGTAAAGGTTGTTATGGCTGACACCTGCATCGGCCGTGTTCCCGAGGCTGCTGCCTGCGCTAACAAGTTTAAGAAGGAAGGCGTTTCCATCACCCTGTCCGTCACTCCCTGCTGGTGCTACGGCTCCGAGACCATGGACATGGATCCCCACACCATCAAGGGTGTTTGGGGCTTCAACGGTACCGAGCGTCCCGGCGCAGTTTACCTGGCTGCTGTTCTGGCTGGCCACGCACAGAAGCGTCTGCCCGCATTCGGCATCTACGGCCACGAGGTTCAGCAC
>JAZNZG010000123.1:0-5321 GCA_045594825.1 Faecousia sp.
ATGTACTGTGGTATTGATCTGGGAACCACCAATATTAAAATTGCCCTTTATGATAAGGATTTCCGCCTCATTGACCGGCAGAGCCGGGGGGTGGAGTATGTTCGTGAGGAAGGTTTTGTGGAGTTCGACGCAGAAAGCTACTGCCGGACACTGGTGGTGCTGCTGGGCGAAATGGCCCAAAAGAATGATGTCCGCTCCGTTTCTCAGCTTGCTCTCACCGGGCAGGCAGAGACCCTTGTGGTTTTGGACAAAGGCGGCAAGCCTTTGATGAATGCCATCAGCTGGATGGACGAACGCTCTGTCGAGGAGTGTCAGGTTTTGTCGGAGCAGTTCTCCCAGGAAATCTGCGAAGCCGTCACCGGTCAGATGGCCGTTCTGCCCACCTGGCCCGCGACCAAAATCCTGTGGCTGAAAAAGCACCGCCCGGAGCTTTTTGCCGCAGCGGACTGCTATATGCTTTTGAAGGACTATGTGGTCTATTATCTCACCGGGGTAAAGGCTGCGGATATGTCCATTGCCACCTTCTCTTTCTACTTTGATATTTACAAAAAGGCCTACTGGCAGGATATGCTGGATGCCATCGGTATCACCCAGCGTCAGCTGCCCCCGCTGTGTGAGCCCTGCACCGTTGCCGGTACACTGAAGCCGGGGCTGGTTCCAGGCATCGCGTCCGGCACTGCCGTCAATGTGGGTACTTTGGACCACTTTGCCGGCATGATCGGCACCGGCAACATCTACCCCGGCGGTCTGACCCTGTCCACCGGCACCGTTATGGCCATGGCGGTCATGTGTCCGGAGCCTGTTCCTCAGGGCACCGGTATCGCCATGCACTACGGCTTTTTGCCCAACACCCATGTGATGCTTCCCGTGGTGGAAAGCGGCGGTGTCAGTCTGGAGTGGTTCCGCAGGACCTGCATGCAGGCAAGCTATGATGAAATGAACGCCGCTTTGGCCCAGCGGGAGAAAAACGACCTGCTGTTCCTGCCTTACCTGGTGGGTACCAACGCCCCGGAGTTTGACAGTAATGCCAAGGGCGTATTTTGGGGTCTGCGGCAGGAGCATGACGCCATCGATATGGCCGGTGCCATCATGGAGGGCGTTGCCTATGTGCTGCAGAAGAACTGCCAGCACATCGCAAAAAATGATATTTCCCTGTCCGCCATCATTGCCACCGGCGGCGGTGCCAAGAGTCCCGTATGGTGTCAAATGTACGCCGATATCACCGGTCTTCCCGTAAAGATCCCCGCAGAGAAGGAGGCCGCCTGTCTGGGTGCTGCCATGATCGCCGCAGTTGCCGACGGCAAATACGCAGACTTTGCCCGGGCCAGTGAAGAGCTGGTGGCCTTTTCCCACGAATATGCCCCCAATCCCAGCATCCATTACGAAACCAAGTATAAGCGGTTCTGCCGCCTGTACGACGCCGCTTTGGAAATCGGCCGTATCTAAAAGTAAAAAGCACCCGTTGGAGTCCAACGGGTGCTTTTATGTATTCTCTTAGTCGGGCAGCAGGTTCTTGGTGCTGTAACGGGGATACACATTGTAGGGCTTGAAGCCTTCAGCAAAAGGCACGCCGCACTGGTAGCCGCGGTACTTGGAGCAGGTCTTGACCATGTCCGCAAAATCGATGTTGTCATGCTCCAGCATCCACTTCAGCTGGGACTCATGACAATTCAGAGCCTTCAGCTTGGTCTCGATCTGGTTTGTGATGTCCACATAGTGGGTGGGCTGGAAGTTGACACCTGCCAGGGTGTCCATAAAGAACACAGGGATGAAGCTGGAGAATGCGGCACCGGCTCTGGGACGGTGGCTCAGACCGGAATTGAAGCTGCCGTTGGTAGCCAGGAGGCTGGTCTCGATATGGTCGGTCATGTAATCATCGGGGTTGTGGGTGATGATGACATCGGGACGGACGGAGCTGACCACATCTGCCATGGCATCCATGATCTTAAAGTCGTGGCTGTTAACTTCCATATCCGGCACATCCAGGTTGATGACCTGCTTTGCACCGATGATGGCACCGGCATTTTCTGCCTCCTTGGTGCGGATGATGCGAAGCTCATCGGGCTCGATAATGACATGACCCTGGTTGCCGTTGGCAACATGGCACATATGTACCTCTGCACCCTGCTCCACATACTTGCGAAGGGTACCGCCGCAAGCGATTTCCAGGTCGTCGGGATGACAACCTACTGCCAATACGATCATACTGTTATCCTCCTAATATAATTATTATTTACAAAGTTATCAAAAGCAGCTATAATAAGCTCATTAAAAACCAGCGGGAGGTTTCCTATGAACCATTATACCATAACGAAAGTCGACGGCAAGCCCCAATGGAAAAATATTCCCTCTTTGGAAGTAAATAATTACCAGTGGCTGCCGGAGCTGGACATCCAAATGAAGGCACAGATCTGTTACAGCGACGAAGGTCTGCATGTCCATCTGCAGGCATGGGAAAAGAACATCCGTGCTGAGCACGACGCCCCCCTTTCCATGGTTTGTGAGGACAGCTGCATGGAATTTTTCTTCCGTCCCATGGAAAACGACCTGCGGTACTTCAATTTTGAGATCAATCCCAACGGCCGCACCTACATCGGCTTCGGCCCGGATATGCCCAACCTGGTCCGGCTGATCCCTCAGGAGGAGGACACCCTCCTGCAGAAGTCTGCCAATTATACCGAAGGCGGCTGGGAAGTATTCTTTACCGTTCCCGTAGCTTTTGTGCAGGTATTCTTCCCGGAATTCCGGCTGATACCCGGCAAAAAGATCTACGCCAACTGCTACAAGTGCGGCGATGAGACCGTACAGCCCCACTTTATTTCCTGGAACTATGTGGATGTAGAGACTCCCAGCTTCCACCAGCCCCGGCATTTCGGCCTGATGGAGCTTGGATAATCATTCCACCTGGGTATCCGCCAGGGACATCTCCAACAAAAAGCGACCCGACAAGTGTGCCGCACCTATTACATGGGTGTCGGCACCTTTTTTTGCAAGCTGCAAAGAAATCGGCCGGTGGTACATGTGATTCAGATGGTGCCGCACCATTTTTTCAATAAGCTTATGGCTCTGATTTACCGCTCCGCCCAGGATGATCACATCCGGTGCAAGGATGGCGGAAATATTCACCATCGCCGCCGCCCAGGCCTTTGTGGTCTTGTTCAGCAGCTCGTAAATATCCAGATCCATGTCCAGTGCGGCTTTTTCCAGCAGGGACAGAGACAGATTCTCCTTTCCCTGCTTGTCCAGCAGCCGCCGCAGCTCCGGAGCCAACTCCCGGGACAGCAGTTCCCGAGCCTCACGGAACACACTGCCAAGGCCCGCCTCCCGTTCCAGTGCCCCCTGGTTGTGGGGATTGCTCCACCGATCCGTCCCGGTGCTTATGACCATATCGCCCACCTCGCCGGCAAGGCAGTTCCGGTCCTCATACAGCCGGCCATCCAAAATAATGCCGGCTCCAATGCCGCACTCACCGGTCACATCCAAATACACCAGGTTTTGTACCTGCTGACTGTTCTGCAAATACGCACCCACCGCAGACAGCCTTGCCGCATTGTACACAAAACAGGGATGCCCCAGAGCGTCCTCCACCTGTTTGGTGAGGTTTACATTTTCAAAGTTGGGGAAGTTGGGAATTCGACTGATAACGCCGCTGTTTACATCTGCAAGACCGGGGATCGCAAGGCTCACCGTTAAGATACAGCCGGAGCTGCGTTTCTTTTCCAGCAGTGTCTGCCGCAGCCCAATAAGCTTTTCCAGGAACACAGAAACGGTCATGTCCCAGGATGCCGCTACCGCATGCCTGGCCACCACTTTGCCACGCAGATCCAGCAGGTAGCCCTGGAGCAGCTCACCTTCCAGGCAGCAATACATACAGTGAGCGTAGGCTCCGTTGATGCTGAATACATCGGGCCGGCGGCCAAGCTCCGTGGTGTCCTTTCGCTGTTGTACGATGAGCTTTTTCCCTTTCAGAAGGCTCAGGCCACGGCTGATGGTAGCAACGCTGAGGCCGGTCTGTTCCGCCAGCTGTGCCGCGGTAGCTTCTCCCGCCGCGTCCATGGCATACAGAAGCATAAGAAGATTTCGCTGTCTTGTATTACTCTCCACGGCCGTCACCACCTCCTTTTTCTTATATTATTGCGTTTTTCGCCATTGAAATCAATACCCGTTTTTGCCCCGGGGCAGGGCAGTGCTTTCCGTCAATTTTTCATAAAGTTTTCCATTCTCCCGATTTACGCCCGAATGGTCATTTTTTGCACGCAAAAAATAATGTTTTCTTACTTTTTGTCGCTTTTAACATATTATATTCCCCCATTTTGTGCAAAAAACCAATTTTTTAGAATCAGTTGAAAAGTGTTTGACTTGATTTTTGCCATGTGTTATTGTCTAATTAGAAATTTATAGGTGGAGTAGGCCTCTGCCTGATTTTTAAAGGAGGACTTTTTTATGAACATGCTGGACACACTGAAGGGTTCCAATTTCTCTAAGCTCCTGCCTCAGGGCTGGGACATCGAAAAGATCATGGAATGTGTTTCCAATGATCCCGCAACCGTCTGTGACCGCCAGGCTTTCTGGCACGAGGGCTTCACCCCCGTTAAGTGCACCAACCTGGAAGAGTTCGGTGCATACATGGGCTTCGAGATCGCAATGCAGATCAAGCAGACCAAGGAAGAGGGCCGCAAGCTGATCCTCATCCTCCCCGTTGGCCCCATGGGTATGTACAAGTGGGCTGTTTACTTCCTGAAGCAGCTGAACATCGACTGCAAGCATGTTTACGGCTTCAACATGGACGAGTGGGCTGATTCCGATGGCAACACCCTGCCCGGCTCCGATCCCGCCGCTTTCCAGAACGCTATGACCGAAGCTTTCTACGGCCCCCTGGGTGAACTGACTGTTCCCGAGGATCAGAGAAACTTCGCAACCAAGGAAAACCTGCCCACCTACATGAGCAAGATCGAGGCTCTGAAGGCTGAGGGTGCAAAGCAGGTCATGGTCTACGGCATCGGCCGTATGTGCCACATCGCATTCTGGGAGCCCCAGTTTGCTGCTGAGTACGAAACCGAGGAAGCATGGCTGAACGAGTCCCACCGCATCGGTGCCAACCTGCACCCCCTGACCATCGAGCAGAATGCCATCACCTCCTTCCGTTCCTCCTGGCCTCTGATCCCCTGCTTCGCCAACACCATCGGTCCCAAGATCATCTTCGGTTCCGATTACTGCATCGGCGGTGCTGACGGCGTTCTGTCCCGCGGCATGCAGTGGCAGGGCATGAGCTTCTGGATGACGCTGCGTCACGGCCCCTCCACCGCCATTACCTCCAGCCG
>JAZNZG010000124.1:0-7568 GCA_045594825.1 Faecousia sp.
AACAATGTGGTACAGGAAAATCTCCACGGCATGCGTGTTGTCAAATCCTTCGTCCGGGAGGATAAGGAGTCCGAAAAATTCACCGACATTTCCGGCAAGATCTACAACGATTTCATCAAGGCTGAGAAGATCCTCACCTTCAACAATCCCCTTATGCAGCTGGCCGTGTACATCTGTATCATCATGATCTCCTACCTGGGTGCCACTATGATCATCCAGTCCGGCAACACCACCTTCACCACCGGCAACCTGACCTCCATGTTCACCTACACCACCCAGATCCTGGGTGGACTGATGATGTTCTCCATGGTGTTCGTGATGCTCACCATGAGCCGGGCTCCCCTGCGTCGTACCTATGAGATTTTAACAGAGGTTCCCGATCTGGATAATCCCGAAAACCCCGTTATGGAAGTAAAAGACGGCTCCATCGAGTTTGACGATGTGGACTTCCGTTACTCCAAGACCGCCAGAAGCAACGCTCTGTCGGATATTACCCTTAAAATTGAATCCGGTATGACCGTAGGTATCCTGGGCGGCACTGGCTCTGCAAAGTCCACTCTGGTACAGCTGATCCCCCGTTTGTACGATACCTTCCAGGGCTCTGTGAAGGTAGGCGGTGTGAATGTAAGGGATTATGACATCACCGTTTTGCGTGACGCTGTATCCATGGTGCTGCAAAAGAACGTGCTGTTCTCCGGCTCCATCAAGGATAACCTCCGTTGGGGCAACCCCAACGCCACCGATGAAGAAATGATCCACGCCTGCAAGCTTGCCTGTGCCCACGATTTCATCATGGGCTTCCCCGATGGGTATGACACCCACATTGAACAGGGCGGCACCAATGTTTCCGGTGGACAGAAGCAGCGTCTTTGCATCGCAAGGGCCTTGCTGAAAAAGCCCAAGATCCTGATCTTGGACGACTCCACCTCCGCTGTGGACACCCAGACCGACGCACAGATCCGAAAGGCATTTGCCGAAGAGATCCCCGGCACCACCAAGCTGATCATCGCCCAACGCGTAGCCTCTGTGCAGGAAAGCGATCTGATCATCGTGATGGACGGCGGCCGCATCGTGGCCTCCGGCAAGCACGAGGATCTTTTAAGGACCTCCAACATTTACCAGGAAGTCTTCTACTCTCAAACCAAAGGAGGTGAGGAATAATGCCTCCTGTGAAATATTCCGGTAACGGCCGCAAGGCCAAAAACCCAAAAAAGACCATGGGTCGCCTGCTGGGCTATATGAAGCCTTACAGATGGCGTCTTATCGGCGTAGCTGTGTGCATTATCCTTGCCACCGTGGCACAGGTGGCCAGCAACAGCTCCTTAAGTGCCCTTATTGACGACTATATTACCCCTATGCTGTCCCAGGCAGTTCCCGATTTTGCTCCGCTGATCCGCTTTTTGTGCCTGATGGCCTGCCTGTATCTGGCCGGTATGGCAGCATCCTTCCTGCAGCAGCGGCTGATGATCCGGGTGGGACAGGGTACCCAGAAGGACATTCGGGACGCTATGTTCACCCATATGCAACGGCTCCCCATCCGTTATTTTGACACCCATCCCGTGGGCGATGTCATGAGCCGCTACACCAACGACATCGACACCCTGCGGCAGATGATCTCCCAGGCACTCCCCCAGTGCCTGCAATCCGCCATCACCATCATCGTGGTGTTTGCTGCCATGCTCATTACTTCCCCCATTCTTACGGGTATCGTTGTGCTGAGCATTGTGGGCATTTTGTTCATCACCAAAACCGTGGCAGGCCGTTCCGCCAATTTCTTCATCGGCCAGCAAAAAGCCCTGGGTGCCGTCAACGGCTATGTGGAAGAAATGATAAACGGCCAAAGGGTGGTCAAGGTCTTCTGCCACGAGGAGATTTCCAAGGAAGAGTTTGACGGGCTTAATAACACGCTCCGGGACAACGCCTTCAAGGCCGGTGCTTTCTCCAACATGATGGGTCCCGTAAACAACAATTTAAGCTATATCCAGTATGCCATTCTGGCCATCGTAGGCGGTCTTTTGGTAATTGCCTCCAAAGGCACTTTGCTGACCACCGGCCGGCTGGTATCCTTCCTGTTGTTCTCCCGCACCTTCAACCAACCCATCGGTCAGGTCAGCAACCAGATCAACGCCATCGTTATGGCACTGGCAGGTGCCGAGCGTATTTTTGAGCTGATGGACGAAGAGGAAGAAGCCGACGAGGGCTATGTGACCCTGGTCAACGCCAAAGAGGACGAGAACGGCAACCTCACCGAATGTGCAGAGCGTACCGGCCGTTGGGCATGGAAGCATCCCCACCAGGCCGACGGTACTGTCACCTACACCGAGGTCAAGGGCGACATTACCATGTACAATGTGGACTTTGCATATGTTCCGGAAAAAACGGTGCTCCACGATGTGACGCTGTACGCCAACCCCGGTCAGAAGATCGCCTTTGTGGGTGCCACCGGTGCAGGCAAGACCACCATCACAAACCTCATCAACCGCTTCTACGATATTGCCGACGGCAAGATCCGTTACGACGGCATCAACATCAACAAGATCAAAAAGTCTGACCTGCGGCGAAGCCTGGGTGTGGTCCTCCAGGACACCAACCTGTTCACCGGCACGGTAATGGACAACATCCGCTACGGCAAGCTGGACGCCACCGATGAGGAGTGCATCGTCGCCGCCAAGCTGGCCAACGCCCACGACTTTATCACCCGACTGCCCGAGGGCTACGACACCATGCTCACCGGCAACGGCTCTCAGCTTTCCCAGGGTCAGCGTCAGCTCATTGCCATTGCAAGAGCCGCCGTAGCCGATCCTCCGGTAATGATCCTGGACGAAGCCACCTCCTCCATCGATACCCGTACCGAAAAGCTGGTACAGGACGGCATGGATGCTCTGATGAAAGGCAGGACCGTGTTCGTTATCGCCCACCGGCTCAGTACTGTCATGAACTCCAACTGTATCATGGTGCTGGATCACGGCCGCATTATTGAGCGGGGCACCCATGAAGACCTCATCGCCCAAAAGGGCACCTACTATCAGCTCTACACCGGCGTATTTGAACTGGAATAAAAGAAAAGCTGCAGTGCAATGCACTGCAGCTTTTTTATTAACCGTTATTCTTAAACACATCAGCCACTTCGCTGATGGTCATAAACGCTTTGGGGTCGATGGCATGGACGATGTTCTTCATCCGGGCGATTTGGAAACGGTTAACAACAAAGTAGATGATGGTCTTTTCTGCATTGGAGTAACCGCCGGTGGCAGCAATCTTCGTGGTGCCGCTTTCAAATGCCTCTATTAACGCATCGCTGATTTCCTGGGGATGGTCGGTAACGATCATGACTTCTTTGGAGCGGTCAAAGCCCTCCACAATGAAATCAACCGTTTTCAGACCTGCGGCGTAGGTGACGATGGAGTACAGGGGGAGGATCCAGCTTTGGATGATCAGGCCGCATATGATATACAGCACGATATTATAAAGCATCACAAAGGTACCTACGGTAATATTCAGCTTCTTGGCAAATATTACCGCCAATACATCTATGCCGTCGATGGCACCGCCGTAGCGGATGGTCAAGCCGCTGCCGGCACCGGAAATGATGCCGCCAAACAAGGCACACAGCAGCAGATCCTCACCTGCCAAGGGCGAGGCAAAGCTGACATTGACGGGGAGTATATCTGTAATAAGCCAGGAGCCCAGAGAATAAACTGCCACGGTAAAAATGGAATACACCGTAAAAGCCATCCCCTGCTTTCTCATTCCCAAAAGGAACAGGGGAATATTCAGGATCAACAGGAAAACCGATAAGCTCAGATATTCCGGTGTGATCTGGGACAACAAGATGGATGTGCCGGAAATACCGCTGTCATACAGCTTTACCGGAGCAAGGAAGATCGTCACACCGAAGGCGTTGATGCAGCCTGCTATAAATAAAACCAAAAAATTCCGCAGCCGCAAAGTTTTTAATTCTGTCAAAGCTTGTTTAAACATTTTTCTATCCTTTTTAAAGATCGACCCAGACGTTGCCTTCTGCGTTAGACTTGAGGCATGCGTGGACGAAACGGACGCCCTCTGCTCCGTCGTGTACGGTGGGATAATCCACCATATCAGGGGTAAAGGTGCCGTCGGTCTTGGCTTTGACGCACTCCATAAAGGAGCGGTACAGGTTTGCCATGGATTCCAGCCAACCTTCCGTATGGCCGGAGGGCAGTCTGCCGTAGGCAGCCGCACCGGGCTCGATGTTGCCGTTGCCCCGATGCCGCTCCACGATGGTGCCGTCCCGGTCGATCATAATGACCTTTTCACACTCCTCCTGCTTCCACAGGATAGAGCCGTTCTCGCCGTAAATTCGCACACGCAGGTCGTTATCATGACCAATGGCAAACTGGCTGGTCCAGTACACACCGGTGGCACCGCCCTCGTATTCCACCATCACCACATCGTTATCATCCAGCACACGGCCGGGGACGACTACATCCATCTTGGCCAGCACCCGCTTGATCTTCAGTCCTGTCATGGTGGACACGGCGTTTTCCACATGGGTGCCCAGATCGCCCAGGCAGTTGACCCCGCCGGACTGGGCAGGATCGCATCTCCACGCACCTTGTTTGCCGCCCCATTCGCCTTCGTAGGCCAGCCAACCCTGGGGATACTCCGCCATGACGGTGCGGATCTTGCCCAGCTTGCCCTGGGCAATATACCGCTTGATATGCTTTGCAGTAACATGGCCCATATAGGTGTAGGTCACAAGGAACAGCAGACCCTTTTCCTCTGCTATTCTTTCCAGCTCCTCCGCCTGCTCCACCGTCAAGCACAGGGGTTTGTCGCAGGAAACATGGATACCTGCCTCCAAAAACGCCTTGCTGACAGGATAATGGCTCACATTGGGGGTAACAACCACCACAAAATCGATGCCGTCAGCACGGGCAGCTTCTGCCTTTGCCATTTCCTCATAAGTAGTGTAGCACCGGTCCTCTCCAACACCCAGCTCCACACCGGTTTGCCGGCACTTTTCCAGCGTTCTGGAAAAGCAGCCTGCCACAAGCTGTGCCTGTCCGTCCAAATTGATGGCTCTGCGGTGTGCATCACCGATAAAGGAGCCGGGGCCGCCGCCCACCATGCCGTAGCGTAGCTTCTTCATATTCTATTCCCCCTGTTAAATAATAGGTGTAAATATATGTTCTCTCTTACAGATCCCAGTATGGATTAAATTCCCGCAACGCCTGCAGGTAATCCTCCGGTGCCACTAAATACCCCAGGCCGTGTCCGGCTCCGGGCACCAGCACCAGCTTTTTGGATGCGGGGCAGGCATCGTAATTGTCACGGCTCATCTGCCAGGGAACAAAATCATCGTCCAGTCCGTGGAAAAAGATCACAGGCACAGAACAGCTTTTCATGGCCTCCAACGCCGAATACTCCTCAACATCAAAACCGCCGAAGAGACGGCCTGCCAGCCGGACAAAGGGATATGCGATTTTTTCCGGCAGCTTCATATGACGAATGACCTTGCAGATAATGTCCTTTGCAGTGGTAAAGCCACAATCGGCCAGCACGCCCACAACATTTTCCGGCAGTTCCTTACCCGCTGCCATCAACACCGTGGAGGCTCCCATGGAAATTCCGGTAAGAATGAGCTTCACATCCGGGCCAAAGTGCTTTGCGGCAAAATTCGCCCAGGCGATGCAGTCCCGGTGTTCCTTGATGCCGAAGGTGATGGTGTTCCCCTGGCTTTGGCCGCTGCCCCGCTGGTCAACGAGCAGCACGCTCCGCTGCAAGGCAAAGCACCGCTGGATGCCGCCGCACAGATCCCGCTCGGCAGAGCCCCGGTAGCCGTGGAACATAATTTCAATAGGTGTGCCAGGGGCGTATTCATAGTATTTTGCGTGCAACTTCAAGCCGTCAAAGGACTCTATGTAATAATCCTCGCTGGGCAGGGCTCGGACTTCCTTCATCCATGCGACCATCTGCTCGTGGTGGGGCTCGTAGATCTTTCCCTCAGGGAGTGGGTATTCCCCTTTCAGGCGTCTGTTTTCTTTGGATACATAAAAGGCCATGCGGTAGCAGGCAAGGCAGACTGCCAGCACCAGCACCGCTGCCGCTGCTATGGCATACAATATCCACTTCACTGCGGTCA
This sequence comes from Faecousia sp., assembly GCA_045594825.1. Classification (GTDB taxonomy): domain Bacteria; phylum Bacillota; class Clostridia; order Oscillospirales; family Oscillospiraceae; genus Faecousia. The sequence continues at coordinate 6,125 of JAZNZG010000124.1, forward strand.
TCTTCTTTCCTGGGTTTTCTTTATTATAACATTCCACCTCCCCCAATGCAAGGGCGGGCGGTCTTGCATTTTGTAAACAAATATTGTAGAATCACAGCGAGGTGAGAGGTTATGAATATCGATGTCAATTACAAAAACAAAAAGCGGTACAACACCGCCCGTTATCCCACCCGCCAGCCCATTTATCTCACATGGCTGATTTGGCTGCTGTGTAAGATCGTCCTGCTTTTCCAAAATTACAAGATCGAAAAGATCAATATGGAGGGGTTAAAGCCTCCTTATATGTTTTTAAGCAACCACATGTACTTCATCGACTTTGAGCTGGCTGCCATGGGTTTGGGGATCAACACCCGGGTCAACAATGTTATGAGTATCGACGGCTACTACCGCCGCCCCTGGCTCATTGAGTGGATCGGCGGCATTTGCACGCGGAAGTTTACCATGGATCTGCATCTTATTAAGTCCATCAACAAGGTGCTGAAGCGGGGCGATGTTCTGTCCATGTACCCCGAAGCCCGCTACTCCCCCTGCGGCACCACTTCCTTCCTGCCGGACTCCCTGGGCAAGCTGATCAAAATGAACAAGGTGCCTGTTGTGGTGGCTATCCATCATGGCAACCACCTGCACTCCCCTTTCTGGAATTTCCGCAAAAAGAGAAAAGTGCCGCTGCATACCACCTTTACAAAAATTCTGACCCCGGAGCAGATCAAGACCATGTCCGTCCAGGAGATCAACGAGGTGGTAAAAAAGGCCTTCGCGTATGACGACTACCGCTACCAAAAGGAAAACGGTATCCGTATTACGGAAGCCTACCGTGCCGAGGGTCTGCACAAGGTGCTCTACCAGTGTCCCCACTGCATGGCCGAATCCCAAATGGATTCCAAAGGCAGCGAGCTGTTCTGCAAAGCCTGCGGCAAGCGTTGGGTGTGGCATGAGGACGGCAATCTGGAGGCTCTGGAGGGCGAAACGGAATTCACCCATATTCCCGACTGGTTTGCCTGGGAACGGGAACAGGTGGAAAAGCAGATCGCAGAAGGTACTTATTCCTTCCAGGATGAGGTGGAGGTTTATTCACTGCCCCGTTGCTGGCGGTTTATTCCTCTGGGCAAAGCCAAACTGACCCATGACATTGAAAAGGGCTTCATTTTGGAGGGCGAATACCGGGACGCACCCTATTACATTCAGCGTATTCCCCAGCAGACCAACAGCCTGCACATCGAATACGACTACTGCTACATCAAGCCCTTCGACTGTGTGGACATCTCCACGGAGAACGACTCCTTCTACTGCTACCCCACTAAAGAAAATGTGGTCACCAAGCTGGCCTTCGCCCCAGAGATCCTGTACCTGAACAAGCAGAAAGAAGCCGGAAAATAAGAAAAACCGCCTGTCTTGCGACAGGCGGTCTTTCTATAAGTTTTCAATATGGCTTAGCAGGCCGTTG
>JAZNZG010000125.1:0-1514 GCA_045594825.1 Faecousia sp.
CTTCCGCTGCGGCGGACGGTCTTGTTCCGGTCAGAGCGGATCTGCAGCAGGTTCATAGTCAGCATCAGCACGAAGATGAAGCCGAAGAGCAGGGTGAACATGGCATAGATCTTGGGCTGGATGGGCTTTTTGGTGTAGGAGTAGATCTCCACAGGCAGGGTGATGAAGCCGGTGCCGGTGACGAAATAGCTGATCACGAAGTCGTCCAGGCTCATGGTGAAGGCCATGATGGTGCCCGCCAGAATGCCGGGCATGATTTCCGGCAGCGTCACCTTGAAAAAGGCCTCCATGGGGGTACAGCCCAGATCCATAGCCGCATCCTGCAAGGCAGGATTCATCTGCTGGAGCTTGGGCATCACATTGAGAATAATATAGGGCAGGTTAAAGGTTATGTGGGCGATGAGCAGTGTCCAGAAGGTCAGACTGTCCCGCTGGCCCAGCATTTTTGTTCCCACGAACACAAACAGCAGGCTCAGAGAAATACCGGTGACGATGTCCGGGTTGGTCATGGGAATGTTGGTAAGGCTCATGACCACCTTACGCAGCCGGGGCTTCATGCCATGGATGCCCACAGCGGCAAAGGTGCCGAACACCGTGGCGATGCCGCTGGCCAGTACAGAGATCAGCACGGAATTGCCCAGCAGCTTGAGTAAGCTCTCGTCCCGGAACAGTTCCGCGTACCGCATGAGGGTAAAGCCCTCAAAGCGGGTGATATCCTTGCCGGTGTTGAAGGAGGCGATGATCAGCACCGCCATGGGAATATACAGGAAAACAAAGATCAGCACCGTGATGATACGGTTTGTTTTTTTCATACCACCACGCTCCCTTCATCGCTGGAGCCAAAGCGGTTCATAATGCCGGTACAGACGAACACCAGGATCATCAGCACCAGGCTCAAAGCCGCACCCAGGTTGGGGTTGTTGCCCTGCTTGAACTGACGCTCGATGACGTCGCCGATGAGTACCGTATCGGTACCGCCCAGCTTTTGGGAGATATAGAAGGTGGACACCGCAGGCACAAACACCATGGTAATGCCGGAGAGGATTCCGGGCATGGACAGAGGCAGCACCACACGGCCAAACACCTGGTAGCTGTTGCAGCCAAGATCCTCGGCAGCCTCGATGAGGCGGTGATCGATCTTCACGATGATGGCGTACAGGGGCAGGATCATATAGGGCAGGTAGTTATACACCATGCCCAAAATCACCGCACCGGGAGTACGGATCATGGAGATGGGTCCAATGCCGATAAGGCCCAACAGGTTGTTGATGATGCCGGTATCCTGCAGCAGGCCTACCCATGCCAGTGTCCGGAGCAAAAAGCTCATACACATGGGCAGCATCACCAGCATATACAGGATCTTTTGGGTCAGCACCTTGCAGTGGGCGATGAAATAGGCCACGGGATAGCCCAGCAGCAGGCAGATAAAGGCCGCCACAAGGCTGTACCAAATGGACTGGCCCAGCACCGGCAGGTACATGCCCAGGTCCTTCAGGTTGCCCAGGGTGAACACG
>JAZNZG010000126.1:0-2414 GCA_045594825.1 Faecousia sp.
GCACAATGTGGATGAGAATACCATGGAGAACTTCCTGGATCCGGAGCTGGGCATCATCGATTATCTGGTGGAGCAAAAGGATCTGGGCAGGATCCATCATCTGGGCTTTTCCTGCCATGCAGAAACAGAAAACCTGAAAAAGTTTTTGGATATCCATGGTGATAAGATGGAATTCTGTCAGATCCAGCTGAACTGGCTGGACTGGACACTGCAGGACGCCAAGGGCAAGTACGAACTGCTGACCGAAAGAAATATCCCTGTTTGGGTCATGGAGCCCGTCCGGGGTGGCCGTCTTGCCAGCCTGCCCGATGCAGACGAAGCTGCACTGAAGGCAATCCATCCCGACGCCTCTATCCCCTCCTGGTCCTTCCGGTTCCTGCAGGGTCTTCCCAATGTACATATGATCCTCAGCGGCATGTCCAATATGGAGCAGCTGCAGGATAATATCAATACCTTCTGCACCCGCACGCCTCTGTCGGAGCAGGAGTCTGCTCTGCTGCAGGCTATCGCAGAAAAGCTGAAGGCCGCCATCCCCTGCACCGGCTGCCGGTACTGCTGTGACGGCTGCCCCCAGGGTCTGGAGATCCCCACACTGCTGGAACTGAGCAACAAGCTCCGCTTTGCATGGAATATTCCGGAAGAGCTGCGGAAAGAATTTTTGAAAGAGGGCGTGGATCCCGCCGCCTGCATTGCCTGTGGCAAGTGCAGCAGCGTATGCCCCCAGCACATCGATATTCCCGTGGCTTTGAAGGATTTTGCCAAAAAGCTGCCCACTTTGTCGGGCTGGGATGAGATCTGCCGCCAGCGGGAAGAAGTCAAATAACAAAAAGCCGGCAGTCCCAAGGACTGCCGGTCCACTTTTTACTTATTTTACGATCTCAAACTGCTGGTCCGCAGGAAGATCCACCACGGTGCAGTCGTTGGCGTAAGTACACTCGGGCAGAATGATCATTGCGGTCAGTTCCTCTGCATTGGCAGGCAGGGGGGCCAGGTGCCAAATGGCAGCGTTCATCATGATCAGGGTGTTCTTGGGAACGATGAAGGCTTCAGCAAGGTCGCCCACAGGAGTACCGGCAGATGCGGGACCGCAGTGCAGGATCATATCGTCATTGAGGGGCATGATCATTTCCCAGGTAGTGGTGTGGTATTCCTGCTGGGTGATGATCATTTTTTCCGGCTTCTTGACGGTGATCACAGAATAACCCACACGGTGCTGGCAGTCAGCGGTCATTCTGTCGGGGTAGAACTTGTGGATCTCGCCGCACAGGGGGTATCCGGCAGGCTTGTCCATGGTGTAAAAACGGCCGTAGGGTGCAAAGGCCTCGTGGGTCAGTGGAACAGCTTTAACTTGACGCATAAGTTTTCCTCCTTATTGACAGCACATTATCCTGTGCAATTTCTGTACAGCTTTATTTTATAATTTTTCCTATTTACTGTCAATAGAAGACCGTATACAATAATCTTAAAAAATGTGTAACCCGAATACTCCAAAAGGTGCTTACATAAGTGAAGGGCCTTTATCGCCACAAGAAAGGAGAGGAAAACCTTGGACGATCAGAAAATCGTGGAACTATACCTGAACAGAGACGAATCCGCCATCCGTCACACGGCCGACAAATACGGCAGCCGCCTGCGTAGTCTTTCGCTGCGGATCGTGGAAGATCCCGAAACAGCAGAAGAATGTGAAAACGATACATACATGCAGGCATGGTCTTCCATTCCGCCCCATAAGCCGACGGATTATCTGTTCGCATTTTTGGCAAAGATCACCCGTCAGCTTTCCCTGAACCGCTGCCGGAAGATGAGTCGTCTGAAGCGTAACGCTTTGGTTTGCCAGCTTAGCGAAGAAATGGAACAATGCATTCCCTCCTCCAATGATACCCAGTGCCAAATAGATACCATCGTTCTGTCAGATGCCATCAACGGTTTTCTTAGGAATCTCAGTCGGGAAAAGCGGATCATTTTTCTGCGGCGATATTGGTACATGGATTCCATCGCTGACATTTCCAACACCTTTGGCATCTCCCAAAGCAAAGTAAAAACCATGCTGTTCCGCATGCGGAATCAGCTCCGCCAGCATTTGATAAAGGAGGGTTACATCCTGTGAGAGGAAACGATTTATTGGAAAACATGGAGTGTGTTCAGCCTGCGTATATTGAAGAAGCGGCTGCACCTGTAAAAAAGAAAAAAGCTGCCATCAAGTGGGTGGCTTTGGCTGCATGCCTTTGCCTTGCGGTATGTGTGGGATTTTTGGTCCGGCAAGGAATCCGCAACAATGCCGTGGTTGACAGTCCCGCTGCTGCCACAGGCTTTCAGCTGAATGACACCTTCTACTTCCCCATCGGTTTTGAAGACCGCAAGTATTTTGGTCTGTTGGACGAAAGTGAAATTGGACTGAACGCAGAAAACACCTA
>JAZNZG010000127.1:0-3218 GCA_045594825.1 Faecousia sp.
AAAAATGATGTAATCGCACGATTTTTCATTTATTAAGGAGAATTTTCTCTTTCTGACCTCTTGTATGCGCGGTTATGAGGTCAGATTTCATTACGTGTTAGGCGGTTCATTATTTTTCATAGAGTATCATTAATTTTAGGGCCAATTCCAGTACAATTCCAGTGCATAAATTACCGGGTTGAACTTATTATCGGCTAAAATAAGAAAAATACCGGAAAACTTAGTGTTTTCCGGTATTTTTGGTGGAGATAAGCGGGATCGAACCGCTGACCTCTTGAATGCCATTCAAGCGCTCTCCCAGCTGAGCTATACCCCCATATATGACTGTCACGATTGACAGCTTTCACATTATACCATAATACGGAAAATTGTCAAGGGGTATTTGAAAAAAAGTTGTTCTGGCAGAGGGATGGCTACGCTCCTCGGGGAGGGTGGAGGCAAGCATCAAGAAGGGATGGCTGCATGCATCGGAGAGGAGTAGTTCCAAGCCATAAGGAGTGATGGTAGCTAAGCCTTAGGGAGGGGCAGGCGGCGTAGGGAGTGAGGAAAAAACCGGCATGAGGGGCGGCGGGGGCATAAGGAGTGTTCCTGCGTAAAGAAAACCGAACCGCTTAAGGAGACGGGACAGCTGTCTTTCAAGTGGACGGCACTAAAATAACGGGGAAATATGTTTTTCCTGAAAAGCGGACAAGCCGATCATGGGTACCTGGAAAGAGGGGAGCACATTCCTTTAGAAGGGGTGCGAAACCGGTGACAGAGGCAGCGGGGAGAAGGAGCCGGGAACGGTGGTATCTGTCAGATGCAGGCGGTAATGGCGGCGGTAATTGCCCGCAGGGTGTCTGCCAGGGGCAAACAGGCCTCGTGCTGACCTGGCAGAGCGGGTACATGGATAAAGCCCACCGCAGTCTGGGTGTCGTGGAAGTGGTGCAGTAGTGAATACAGCAGGTCATTGCACACAAAGGTGCCGGCACTGTTGGAGATGGAGGCGGGGAGTCCGGCCTCCAGTATTTTTTGCGTCATTACATCCACTGGGGCGGTGGCGAAGTAGGCGGCGGGGCCGTCGGCGGCGACGCGTTCGCCTCGGGGTTGGTTCCCTGTATTATCGGGGATGCGGGCATCACGGATGTTCACTGCGATCCGTTCCGGTGTTACAGCTGTCCGGCCTGCGGCTACGCCCAGGCACAGGATCACATCCGGGTCAAACTTTGCCGCGGCTTCAAGAACTGTCCGGGCGGCAAGCCCGTAAACCGTGGGGAGCTCAAGTTTACATAACACAAAATCACCAATGCGGTCTGGTAAAAGCCGGATGACCTCCCGGGAGGGGTTGACATCCTGCCCTCCAAAGGGGTCAAAGCCGGTGATAAGAAGGCGTTTTTCCATGGCTCAATCCTCCTGAAGCAGACCCAGCAAACACAGGTCCGTGAGGGTGGGGGAAGTATATGCTCCATCCAAAATGGCATCCACATTGTCCGGGTCGTTTTCGATCTCCTTGGAGAACCGCTGGGCGGTAACCGTCAGCTCGCCGCCCAGGCCGTGGAGAAGCAGGCAGGCGGCAAGGATGAATTTGACCCGGCAGAGAATATCCAGATCGGAGACGGCCTGAAGCCAGTACCGCCGCACCATATAGCGGCAGAAGGCGTACAGGGCGGGATCCCAGGGCGTTACAACGGGGCCTGCATCCAGCATGGCTGCCCATTGGGGAGTAAGGATCTCCAGCTTCCGGAAAAAATCAAAGAGGGCGGTCATGCTGCCGTGGCCGGAAGCATCGGGAAGCGTGGCCTCCGGGCACAGGACGGCTTCCTCACCGCCGTCCAGCTCCCTTTGCAGGTCATAGGCGTAGAGCAGGAGAATAGACAAGGTACGGGGCAGGGGACGGGTGCGGTCCTGCAAAAGCTCCAAAACCGCGGATCGGCTGCGAAGCAGGATGTGCATGATTTCCGGGTCGCAGCCGGACTCCCCTCCGGGAGCGTCTGTGGCGGCGATACGGTCGTCCTGTGTTAGAATCAGCTGGGCGGCTGCCGGGCAGGACAGCTCCAGGTCCTGTTCCAAAAAGTAGCCGTAGTCGTGGGTCAAGCGGGGAAATTTCCGGCAGACGGCACACAGGGCGTCATGCCCCAGTTCTGCCTGGATACGGCATAGCCCATCCTGCCGCCACATGGGACAGCGTCCGTTCTGAATGGTCATGACGACACCATCCCCGGTGTCGTGCAAAACTTCCCGCAGACGGTCTCCCAGGGCTCCCGGGAGGCTGCGGTAACGGGCGGCGGAAGCATCGTCCACATCCACATCCCACTCCTTGCAGCAGCTGTCGGGGCAGGCGGAGGCGATGCATTGGAATTTATGATAGTAAGCAGGTGTAAAAATCTTCATAACGGTGCCTCTTGAAAGGAAATGGGAAAGCCGGAGGGCTTTCCCAATGGTTTATTCTTCGTCGGGACGGATGGCGTAGAGTGTGGCTACGGCCTCTTCAAAGGTCTGACGGGTGTCCTGTACAGACTGACGGTACTGCTCCATCTGTTCGCCGATCTGCTGGGAGATGGCGGCAAACTGGGAAGATGCAGCCTCGGCCTTCAGGGTGACATCGGCCAGGACGGCGTGAGCCTGGGTGTAGATCTGCTGGGCACGGTCCTTGGCAACACGCTCGGTGCGTTCGGCACGGCGGTAGGCTTCCAGCTCCTCGTCGGTACAGTTGGCGGGAACGGAGTCCCGGTACTGGGCCAGCTCTGCCTCCAGCTCGGCACAACGCTGCTCGGCAGCATCCAAACGGGCCTGAAGCTCCTCGTCGTTGGAGACGCCCTGTGCCCGCAGCTGCTCCAGCTGCTTGTTGTGCTGGTTGTTCATGTACTCGATATAATGGACCACGTCCTCCCGGTTAAAGCCCCGGAAAGCGGTGCGGAAATGATGAGATGCTGCCATAACGGTACCTCCTGCATGGTGGTTTCTTTGAATGCAGTATAGCACATCCTTTCGGAGAAAACAACTGTTTATGCGGAATTATCGGGAAAACGGGGGAGAAAATTTCCTGCAGACCTCTTTACAAACCAGGGGAATCCTGTTATAATAGCTTGGCTTACAGCATGCACCGGTGGCTCAATGGATAGAGCATCGGATTCCGGTTCCGAGGGTTGGGGGTTCGAGTCCCTTCCGGTGTACCAAAGAAGAATAATCCGAACCTTATCTCAGTAGGAGAAGGGTTCGGATTATTTTTGCTTTTGGGA
>JAZNZG010000128.1:0-9102 GCA_045594825.1 Faecousia sp.
TTTTGCCAAATCATAATATTTATTCACCAGACCGATGTCAATGCCTGCCGGACAGGGTTGACAATGGTTGCAGTACACACAGGTGCCGGAGATCAGTTCTGCGGTAAAGCTGCCGATAAGGGCGTAGTCCTTTTCTTCTTCGGTTGCATCGGCAAAGCCCAGCAGCACATTCAACTGTTCCATGGTCTGTACGCCGGGAACCGCAGACAGTACACCGGGGCGGTCCAACACATATTGCAAACACTGGTAGTGATTCAGTGCCACGCCAAAGGGAGACTGCTCCCTGGAAAGCAGTTTGCCACCCAAAAAGGGTTTCATTACAGAAATACCCACGCCCTCGCTTTCGCACCGGCGGAACAGTTCAAACCGCTCCGTCACCGTGCCCACACCGTACTCATCGCCCCGCTCAAAATCGTAGGCAGGGTTAATGGAAAAGAGCATCATATCCATCAGACCGGTATCCAAAATATGGTTGGCAACTCTGGGAGTGTGGGAGGAAAAGCCGATGTGCCGCACCACGCCCTGTGCCTTCAGCTCCTGCAAAAAGTCCAGCACGCCCATGGAAAGCATCCGGTCCCAGTCCTCTTCTTCGTCAATACAGTGGAGGAAACCAAAATCCACATAATCTGTACCCAGCTGCTCCAGCTCCCAATAGAAGGTGCGTTTGATTTGCTCCATATCACGGCCCCAGGCATACTCGCCCTGCTCGTTGTACACCGCACCCAGGTGCACCTGCAAATACACCTTGTCCCTTTGATCCTTGATGGCATGGCCAAAGGGAGCATACACACCGGCACAGCCGGCACACATATCAAAAAAGTTGATGCCCTGGGCGATGGCTTTACGGATCATCGCCTCGATCTCATGGGCAGGTGTGTTTTGTATCGCACCCATGCCCAGGCCCAAAACGCTGAGCCGTTCCGGTCCGTGGGGCAGTCTTCTGTATTCCATAGATACATCCTCCCGCATCTGATATCGCTTTAAGTCTACCCGGTCGCCCTGTACCGGAATGCCGTCAGCAAGCAAACGCTGCCGCTGCACCTCCAGACCGCCGTCCCCGAAACGAGCTGCCAGCTTGCCCTGGCTGTTGACAACTTTATAGCAGGGATACTTTTGGGGGTCGGGATTATTATGCAGCACCGTTCCCACATACCGGCACAGCCGGGGATTTCCCAGGAATGATGCGATCTGTCCGTAAGTGACCACCTTGCCTTTGGGGATCCGGGTCAGGTATTCATATACTCTCCTTTTCACAACCATCCCTCCTGCTTCATTATATCAATGGGTCCTGTGGGTGTCAAATCCAATACAAAGCAAAAGTATTGGATTTTCCTGTGCTTACCCCCTTGTTTTTTTCCGTTGTGGAGGTTATAATAGGTCAAGAATCAAAAGGAGGTCATATTATGGCTGTTAAGATTGAAAAAACCACCATTATCGGCGATGTTCTGGATATCGCACCTCAGGCTGCCCCCCTGTTCTTCGCCATCGGTATGCATTGTCTGGGTTGCCCCTCTTCCCGGGGCGAAACTGTTGAGGAAGCCTGCATGGTCCACGGTGTGGACTGCGAGCCCTTCCTGGCACAGCTGAACCACTTCCTGGAAGCTTACGAAGCCTCCCAGGCAGAACAGAAGTAAAAACCCTGGGGCGGACATTGATCCGCCCCTGTTTTCTATGGAGGCACCTTATGCATCTTCCCCTTTCCAAGCGGCTGCAGGTCTGCTGTAATTTCATATCCCCCGGTGACCGGGTAGCAGACATCGGCTGTGACCACGGATATTTGGGGATCCACCTGCTTCTTTCCGGAGTCGCCCGGAGCGTCATCGCTTCCGATGTAAACGAAGGGCCTCTCCGCAGTGCCTATGTCAATGCGGAAAAGTACGGTGTGCGGGAACGGATGTCCTTCCATCTGTCTGACGGCGTACGGAACATTCCCAGGGATTTTGATGTGATGGTCTGTGCCGGTATGGGTGCCGATACCATGATCTCCATTTTAGAGGCTGCACCCTGGCTGAAAAGCAAGCAATACCGCCTTGTGCTGCAGTGTCAGTCCAAAACACCCGTGCTGCGGCAGTACTTATCGGAGCAGGGTTGGCGTATCGCAGAAGAGACGGTCCTCCGGGATGGACGCTTCTTGTATACTGTGATGGAGGTATGGCATCAGCCGGATTATCCAAAACTGACACCGGGCGAACGCTACTTCCCACCTGCCCTGATGGAAAATCCCGCACCGGAACTGCCGGAATATTTCCAGCGGATATGCTTTAGTTTAAACAGGACAGCCCGGTATCAACAGGACCCTGTCATCCTGCAGGCTTTGCAGGAACTGAACGCACTTGCAACAGAGCACCCCTGGCTAAAGGAGGAACATCATGACAACTGTTAAGGATATTTTTGATTTTATTAATACTGTCGCACCCCCGCATATGAAAGAGAGCTGGGATAATGTGGGCCTGAACTGCGGCCGCATGGACAAGGAAGTAAAGACGGTATTGGTTGCCTTGGATCCCTTTATGAATGTCTGCAAAGAAGCCGCCCATATTGGTGCCGACCTGCTGGTCACACATCACGCCCTCATTTGGCAGCCCGGTTTTATAACCGATCAAACCGCTCAGGGGCGGAATGTGCTGTTTCTGATTGAACACGGTATTCCCTGCATCAACGCCCACACCAATCTGGATTGTGCTCCCGGCGGTGTTAATGACACCCTGGCAGCTACGATTGGGCTTACAGATGTACAGGTCATCCATCCCAACGGTGTAGATGAAGAGGGTCGTCCCTGGGGTCTGCTGCGGCAAGGTGTGGTGGAAGAACAGCTGCTGCCCGCATTTCTGGAAAAAGTAAAAACGACCCTTGGCTGCAAGGGTCTGAAGTATGTTGACGGCGGAAAGCCCGTACACAAGGTGGCCGTCGGCGGCGGTTCCTGTGCCGGTGCTCTGATGGATGTGGCCCGTGCCGGCTGTGATACCTTTGTCACCGCGGATATCAAGTACAACCAGTATTGGGACGCAAAAGAGCTGGGCATCAACCTGATCGATGCCGGCCACTTCCACACAGAGAATCCTGTCTGTGCCGCTCTGGCGGAAAAAATCCGGTCTGCTTTCCCGGAAATAAAGGTCATTCTCTCCCAAAATCATACAGACTGTGCAAATTTCTTCTGTTAATGTGTTGATTTTTCTGTTGGTACTATGTTAGAATGTATAGCAGCTTTTTAAGAAGGGAAGATTACAATGTCCGGACATTCCAAGTGGCATAATATTCAAAAAACAAAAGGTGCACAGGACGCCAAGCGTGCTGCAGCATTTACAAAAATCTCCAAGGAAATGATCGTTGCCGTAAAGGAAGGCGGCGGCATTACCGATCCCGCCAACAACTCCCGTTTGGCTACCGTTATCACCAAGGCCAAGGCAGCCAACATGCCCAACGATAACATCAAGCGTATTTTGGAAAAGGCCGGTGGTGCCGGCGGCGGCGACAACTACGAATCCATCACCTATGAAGGCTACGGCCCCGGCGGCGTTGCTGTCATCGTAGAGACCATGACCGACAACCGCAACCGTACCGCAGGTTCCATGCGTCATCACTTTGATAAGTACGGCGGCAACCTGGGTGCTTCCGGCTGTGTCAGCTGGAGCTTCGACAAGAAGGGCGTTCTGGTCATCGACAACGAAGACGGTGACTATGATGAAGAAGAAGTCATGATGGACGCCATGGATGCAGGTGCAGACGACTTTGAGGCCGAGGAAGATTGCTTCACCATCTACACCCTCCCCGACGACTTCAACGATGTGGTTGCAAACCTTTCCAAGTACACCTTCGCATCTGCCCAGATCGAGATGGTTCCCCAGAACTATCAGAAGCTGGACAATCCCGACCATGTGACCCTCATGGAAAAGCTCATCGACATCATGGAAGATGACGACGATGTGCAGAACGTGTGGCACAACTGGGATCAGGAATAATTGTATCATAAAAGCGGTGTGTCATTTGACACACCGCTTTTTCTCCATTGTGATTCCTTACTCCTGGACAATCACCATAATCATACAGCTTCTTCCGTCATGAATCAGCATAACACTCTGACTTCCGTTACGCTCTGCATAGAATTCGTAGCCGATGTAATCACCTGCTTCCAATTCGCTTTCTCGCAAACTGTCAGTAAATCCAATTGCTTTCAGGCTCTCACAGTAGTCCTTAAACACCTGGATATCAATTCCTTTGACCTCATCCACATCTGCAGACCTGATGTCGTAGGTACCTCGTTCCGCATCGTATTCCACCTCTGCTGTAAAAGGAGGTTCGGGAATGGGCATCTCCAGGCCCTCGCCAGCCCAGGTCCTATCAAAGTCATTGGGATCCAATTTAGGTTCTGTAGGTGCCTCGATAGCTGCTTCAGTAGGTGCTTCAGTAACCACCTCACCAGGTGCTTCGGTTGAAATTTCAATGGTCGGCTCCGTTACCGTTTTTTCAGCGATCTCTTTCCCGGGTTCGGATGTACCGCATCCCGTCAAAACAAGCATGCACACTAGCAGCACCATGCTTGTCAGCAAACTGATTCTGTTTTTTTGATTCATAACTATGCTCCTTTCCTCTTATTCCTTCGGGAACCTCTACAAACAATATAGCATATTTTTTTATTTTTGTCACGCATCGCAGGCATTCTTTTCATTTTTTAGATTATTTGATACTGAAAAGATAATGGTGATGTGCAGAACGTGTGGCACAACTGGGATCAGGAATAATAAAAAGCAGCTCCTCTGACACATCGTGTCAGAGGAGCGTTTCATTTATGCTTCTTTTCGTTTGGTGACAAGTATTTCTATCTGCTCCAATTGTTCTGCTGTGATGTCCTCACGACGCAGCAGTGCCTCCACAAGCTCCACGATCTTAGGCTGATACCGGTGGGAAAAGATGGTAGCTGCAAAATACTCCTCCCGGGTCATGGTGGGAACAAAGGTGCGGCCATAGGTCTTGCTGCGTTTGACAAAACCCGCCTCGCGGATCGCACCTTTTTTCAGAAGACCGTTCAGCAGAATATGCACAGAGCTGTCTTTCCATGTTTTCTCTTCTCCCCTGTCCAGCAGGTCGGCACGGGAGAGCGGGGCGTTTTCCCCCCAGAGTACATCCATGATTTCCATTTCACTTCTTGTAAGTTCCATCACGAAAACCTCCCTGCTTTTGTTTATTATACATTCGTCTTTTTTGTTTGTCAATCGTTCTGCACTAAATTCGTCAATTTTTTTCGCCGTATTTCGTATATTTTAACCATATTCCGGCAGGAGAAAAACTTTTTCGGTCGAGTTGTAGGAAATTATTACCATTTTTCCTTTTCTTTCCATCTTGAAAAACCGCAAAAAACGAACAAACAGCGGTGTAATCTGTTTCAGATCACACCGCTGTTTGTGGTATTAATCAAGGGTCATAAATTCTTTCAGTGCTTCACGGTTTTTAACCAGATCCGGCAGCAGAACAGCCATCTCACGGATATATGTGTCCTGGTATCCTCCATCCACCGGGATGCGATTCGTTGTGATCGTTAACTGCGGCAGCAGAGGGAACAGCTCCAGGGCATAATTCATGATCTGGGAGGTTTCCATATCTGTGGTGATCATGGGTAGTGCATACTTCAAAAGCAGATTCAGCTCGGAAATGCTCAGTTCCTTTGCTTTTTCCACCAGTGCACTCAGTACTCTTCTCTGACGGGCAGTACGCTCGTAGTCGCCGTTGCCCACATACCGCATACGGGCGTAGGCCAGTGCCTGAGATCCGGTGAGGTGGTTCACACCTGCAGTCAGATTCCAGTTCTTGCTGCTGCCGTCATTCACATCCCAGCTCACATTCAGATTCATATATCTGGCCTCGGCAGCAGTCAGCTCCATTTCAATGCCGCCCATGAGGTTGATGATGTCAATAAAGCCGTAGAAGTCCACTTCCACATTTCCGTCGACCTGGACACCGAAATTGGTCTTTAAGGTTTCATCCAGCAGCTCCATACCGCCCAGCACATAGGGTACATTGATACGGTTGTCCTGATAGCCGGGGATCTGCACATACATGTCACGCATGAAGGATGTAATGGTCAAAGTCTTCATGGGTTTATTGACGGTACACAGCATCATCACATCGGAACGCTGGCGTCCTTCACCTTCCCGGCCATCCTGACCGATGAGAAGAATATTGATAACTTCATCACTATCCTCAATGATCTCGACACCTTCACCCCAATCCACATCACTTTCTTCAAGGATCTGGCCGGTATAGTCATCTGCTACGGTTTCCCTCATGGAATCCAGCATTTCCTGATATTCCGCATCCGACAGTGTCTCCAGGGTCTCATCACCGGTTTTGTTAATGAGTCCCATCAGACTTCCAAAATAAATGGCAAAGAACAGCAGCAACGCCAGCACCAGTGCCAAAAATACGCACAGTGCGATCAGCCAGCCTTTCTTTCTCCTCGCTTTTCTTTTGGCAGCAAGCTCTGCCCGTTCTTCCTTTGTCAGTCTTTTTCTGGTCTGTTCTTCCACGACTAAGCCTCCGGTCCATACATTCCGCCAATGCTCTGCGGATCTTCCAACACAAAATGATCTCTCTTTTCCTTTGCCGCAAAAATTCGACAGCAAGTCTAATTATTATAGCTCCCGTTTTGCTAAAAATCCAGTACTATTTACACATTTTTACAAAAAAAGCTGCTGGGTTAACCAGCAGCTTTTTCTTATCCAAAATAGTCCTCAAAAAAGTCTTTATACCAGTCCTCAAAACCAGGCATTCCCGGCTGCATCATGGTCTCTTCCTGGACGTTCTCCTGTTCCACAGGCTTGGGGTCCAGCACGATGGGCAGCGTTATTTCTTTGCCGCTGCGGTATACCGTTACAGTGGTAGCTTCGTCTGCTTCAAATTCCCGCAGAGCACGGGTCAGATCCGAAACACTGGTGATTTTATGACCGCCCAGGTCAATAATGATATCTCCGTTTTGAATACCGGCTTCCCGGGCGGCAGAGCCTTCCATGGGCTCTTCCACATAGGCACCGGCAGGCAGACCGTAAGTCTGTGCTCCGGCATCCACATCCCGGACATACACACCCAGATATGCACCGGTAACATAGCCGAACTCACGCAGGTCGTCAATAATGCCCATCACATCGTCCATGGGAATGGCAAAGCCGATGCCCTCGATGGATGCACCGCTGGTGGAAGTGCCGGAGTATTTGGCGGTAGTAATACCCACCACCTGACCGTACATATTGAACAGCGGTCCACCGGAGTTGCCGGAATTGATGGCCGCATCGGTCTGGAACATGTTTTGGGTGGTGCCGTCGGTGGTAACAACGCGATCCTTTGCACTGACATAACCCACCGTCAGGGTAGAAGTGAGCTCACCCAGAGGATTGCCGATGGCAACCACCTGGTCACCTACTGACAATGCGTCGCTGCTGCCGATCTTTGCAACGGGGAACCCCTTGCCGTCCATTTTCAAAAGGGCAACATCGTCATTGGCTTCATAGCCAACCACAGTAGCTTCGTGCTCTGTTCCGTCATACATGGTCACCCATACATCCGTTGCTCCTTCGATAACATGGTAATTGGTTACCACATAGCCGTCCAGAGAAATAATAAATCCGGAGCCGAAGGACTCATACGTTTCAGAACCCAGATAGCCCTCTTCCTGTACATAACAGGATACGGCCACCACCGCCTGCACATTCTGTGCATAGACCTGGCCGGGGGTCAGGTAGTCGCCTGCAGGAACCTGTGTGACAGCAGAACCGGCATCCTGCTGTTTAAGCTGGTTTTCCAGCACATCGATCCGGCTATTAAAGCTTTCCCGAAGCAGCTCCGTCTTCTCGTCCCACACTTCATTCATGACAAGCACCGTAGCGGCACAGCTGGAAACGATCACGATCACCACCAGCAGGATCGTCAGCAGCACCTCACCTGCATTGGATTTCTTCTTGGACTTCTTCGGCTTGGAAGTCTGCTGATAAGGTTCCTGGTTATGATAATTTATATAAGGGGAATCCGCAAAGGGGGACTTTGGCGGCTCCCGTACTGGCTGTGTCTGAGGAGCATTTTCCGGTTGCACCGGTTCATTGTATGTGTAGTAGTTTTGTTCTTCCATGTGGCGATTCCTCCCTGGAATTTTCTGTGTAATACTATAATTAGTATTTGTGAAAAATCTATGTACGGATTCCAATTTTTTCTATTATAACACAGCCGTCAAGTAAAATGCGGCGTGGAATCTTCCACGCCGCAAAAGACGACACCTCATGCTTACTTTCTTCTGAAAGACTTACAGTCGGTGCACTGATCCATGGTGGGATTTGCCTCATGGGTGCCCACCAGAATCTTATCCAAAGAGCAGTAGTTGGCATCAGAGCAGTGATACTCACACTGCTGAACAGTACACTCGATGCTCTTATTTGCGTGGCAGTTCATTTTGTTCTTCCTCCTTCTTGTCAGGATGGTTTTAGTATGGCCTAAAAAGCGAAATGCATGCACAGGTTTTGTCCCTAATTTTGCGTTTCGCATTGACAATTAAGCCGGGAACATTTATAATATTTGCGGAAAACTTTACATAGGAAAGTTGAATCATCAAAGGCGGCTTGTCCGTCTTTAGAAAAGAAAGGAAAATTTGCCATGATTTATAGTGCAGAAGTACAGCATATGTGCTCCGTCGGCAAGGGTGCTTACCACGGCCCCGCTCCCATCCCCGAAGAGGGCAAGTGGGTACAGGCCAAGCAGATCTCCGATATCAGCGGTTTTACCCACGGTATCGGCTGGTGTGCTCCTCAGCAGGGCTGCTGCAAGCTGACCCTGAATGTTAAGGAAGGCATCATCGAAGAAGCTTTGGTTGAAACCCTGGGCTGCTCCGGTATGACCCACTCCGCAGCAATGGCTTCCGAGATCCTCATCGGTAAGACTCTGCTGGAGGCTCTGAACACCGACCTGGTGTGCGACGCCATCAACACCGCTATGCGTGAACTGTTCCTGCAGATCGTTTACGGCCGTACCCAGTCCGCATTCTCCGAGGACGGTCTGGCTGTGGGTGCTTCTCTGGAAGACCTGGGCAAGGGTCTGCGCAGCCAGGTGGGCACCATGTTCGCAACC
>JAZNZG010000129.1:0-1694 GCA_045594825.1 Faecousia sp.
CAAGGTCGCACTAGTCGGGGAGTTAGCGGTGCCCTGTTGCCTGCAATCCGCTATAGCGGGGATGAATCCCCACACCCGGGTGAGTTTGAGTGCCGTCCGGCCTGTGTAAGCGGTGTTGAAGGAACGGTCCTGCGCAACGGAATCCCGTGAACCATGTCAGGTGGGGAACCAAGCAGCATTAAGCGGACCGTTTCGTGTGCCGCGGGGTTGCCGTTCCCGAGCTGGCTGCATGGAAACCGGGCATTCATCTTGCTCAAATGTGGGTGTGCGATCTTGTTATGAGCCGGTTTGTTTATCAATTACAGGAAAGTGGGTGAACAGAATGTATCAGGCCTTGTATCGAAAATACCGTCCTCAAACCTTTGATGATGTAGTGGGACAGCAGGCGGTAACCCAAACATTAAAAACACAGCTGCAAAGCGGCCGGCTGAGTCATGCTTATCTGTTCACCGGCTCCCGGGGTACCGGCAAGACCAGCTGTGCCAAAATTTTGGCAAAAGCGGTAAACTGTGAAGATCCCCAGGACGGCAATCCCTGCAACTGCTGTCAGTCCTGCCGGAGCATTGACTCCGGAGCCTGCATGGATGTGCTGGAAATCGATGCTGCATCCAACAACGGTGTGGACAATGTCCGTGATTTGCGGGACGATGCCATTTACAGCCCGTCCCAGGTAAAGATGCGTGTGTATATCATTGACGAGGTGCACATGCTGTCTATTTCCGCATTCAATGCTTTGCTGAAGATCATTGAAGAGCCACCGGAACATCTGCTGTTTATTTTGGCAACCACAGAACTGCACAAGGTGCCCGCTACAATTCTCTCCCGCTGCCAGCGTTTTTCTTTCCGGCGGATCGGTCAGGAGGATATCGCCTCTCGGCTGCAGTATGTGGCATATGAGGAGAAAATCGACCTGGATGAATCGGCAGCCAGAGTGCTGGCCCGCCTGGCTGACGGTGGT
The DNA here is from genome assembly GCA_045594825.1 of Faecousia sp. GTDB lineage: Bacteria > Bacillota > Clostridia > Oscillospirales > Oscillospiraceae > Faecousia. Next base: position 959 of record JAZNZG010000129.1, read on the forward strand.
ATGCGTGACGGTTTGAGCTTGCTGGATCAGTGTGCGTCTGCCACTACCGGTGAACTGTCTGCTGAGCGTGTCTATGCCTGCCTGGGCATTGCCGGTATTCAGCAGTGCGGTGAACTGATGGGCTATATTGCAGATCACGACACAGGCAAGGCCCTGTCCCTGCTCAACCGCTTTTATGCCGAGGGTAAAGACATGGGTGCCCTGTTGGACGAGCTTGCCTGTCTTACCCGTGATTTTATGATTCTGAAGACTGCTCCCAGAGAGGGGATCGGTATGCTGTCCGGTGTGGCAACAGACCGGGAAACCCAAGAGCTTGCCAAGCGTTTTTCCAATGGAGAGTTGGTCCGCATGCTGAATGTGATCCAGCAGACCGCCGCAGGCTTTACAAGAAGTACAAGCCGCCGCATGGACGCAGAGCTTTGCATCATCAATCTTTGCCAGCCTGAACTGGTGTTGGACGGTGATGCTCTCAATGCCCGTATCACCCGGATCGAAGATCAGCTACACAGCGGCAGCATCACAGTTAAGGAAATACGCCCTGCAGAGCAAGAGGAAGAAGAAAGACCGCCCATGCCCGGTGACGAGGATGCTCCCCCTCTGCAGGAGGTGGTATCTGCACCCTGTGCACAGGAGGCCCCCATCGGTTTCTGGACGGACGTGGCGACCCAGGTAAAAAAGGAATTAAAGCCTCCGGCCGCCGGCTTTTTCGGGACGACACCCAACGCACCGGTAAAGG
>JAZNZG010000130.1:0-20824 GCA_045594825.1 Faecousia sp.
CAAAGCACTCAGAGCACAGGGCAACTTCAGGTTGGAAATATTACCGGTGACAAAGCTCAGATAAGAACCGCCGGCACCCAGCATGGGCACATAAGTAATGGTTTCGATAATACCGACAGCCCAGTACATAGGCAATGTGGCAATCAAACCCAGCACCAGGGCGTTCCAGTCGGGCATGGCGTTGAAAACAATGATGACCGTTACAGGGAATGCCAGCAGCAGGACCATAACAGACAGGTTCCAGATCCGTCCGTCGCGATGTACGGAATCAATATAGCTTAAGTTCTTCTTCATAATAGCACCTCCTTAGCTGAGCCATGCGGTAAAGGGAATGGCAGCTGCCATACCTACTACCAGGCTGATGGGAAGAGCGTACTCGCTGAGCCATTTCAGCTTGGGCTTCCGCATAAGCAGGCCGCAGACCACCATGACGAGGGCGGCAACAGCCATGACGCACACCGGTATCAAGCCGGAAGTGGCGGAAACGGTAACCTCCTGGGCAACACCGTCCACTGTTTGGGTGATGACTCTGGCAGAAGGATCCCACAGCCGGGAAACATCACAGAAGACAAAGCCCAGAAATGCGGAGATCATACCGATGAACAGGGCACCCTGGAAGGTATCTGCCCACTTGGCATCCCGATTGCTCAGCTTGGTCATACCGTTCTGAAGCTTTTTGCCGATAACAGGTACCAGCCAAATGCCCATCATAATGCTAATGGTCATAACAAGCAGAACGTTGACAAACTGCTGAGCGGTAAGTGCTTCCGCAGAGCCAAAGCTCTGTCCCATGGCGGAAAGTGCGTTGTTAGCAGCTACGGTCTCATAGCTCATGGAGCCTACTACACTCAGCCGCAGCCAGGGCAGGGCAAGACCCAGCTTTTTGCTCAGGGTCATAACGCTGATGACGATGGCAACTGCCGGAGCAATGGTAAACACAGCGGCGGAAGTAATGGTTTTGCGGAGCTTTGCTCCATCCATACCCAACTCCTTGGCCCGACGCATGGCCTTGACCAGGAAGAATACGGATTGAGCCAGAACTACCGCAACCAAAATACCTGCAATAATAAAGAGCAGGGGATGGTTGACACTAAATTCCATAAATCTACCTCCATTTATCGTAATATGGATGGAAAGATTATATCACGGAGGGAGAGGTAACACAAGAAAAAGCTGCCACAGGGTAGTAATTTTTTGATTTTTGGAAGAAATTGTACATAATACATAAAGTATCGGTAAAAATAAATCGATAATTTGGTAGCGAAATCGTTGACAAAAGAATATTTCAATGCTATTATATCGATAGAAAAATAACGAAAAACAAAACCGCTATCAAGGAAAGGTGATCATTATGGCAAAGCAGTACGCTCCCGTAACAACTCCTCAGGAACTGACCGAAGCAATGAATCGCTGCCGTGCAGCACAGGAGAAATTTTCTACCTATACCCAGGAACAGGTTGATAAGATCTTCCTTGCAGCTGCCACTGCCGCCAACCAGGCCCGTATTCCTTTGGCAAAGCTGGCTGTCAGCGAGACCGGTATGGGTGTGGTTGAAGATAAGGTTATTAAGAATCACTACGCTTCCGAATATATTTACAACGCCTATAAGCATGAAAAGACTTGCGGCGTACTGGAGGAGGATCCCTCCTTTGGTATCCAAAAAATTGCTGAGCCTATTGGTGTTGTTGCGGCAGTCATTCCCACGACAAACCCCACTTCCACCGCCATTTTTAAGACTTTGATCTGTCTGAAGACCCGAAACGGCATTATCATCAGCCCTCATCCCAGAGCAAAAAATGCTACCATCGCTGCAGCGAAGGTAGTTCTTGAAGCAGCAGTAGAAGCCGGTGCTCCCGAGGATATTATCGCCTGGATCGACAAGCCTTCTCTGGAACTGACCGCCCAGGTTATGAGCACTGCCGATCTGACTTTGGCCACCGGTGGCCCCGGCATGGTCCACTCTGCATATTCCTCCGGTAAACCCGCTTTGGGTGTCGGTGCTGGTAATGTACCTGCCATCATCGATGACAGTGCAGACATCCTCATGGCTGTGTCCTCCATCATCCATTCCAAGACCTTTGACAACGGCATGATCTGTGCTTCCGAGCAGTCCGTGATCGTATTGGATAAGGTTTATGATGTAGTACGGGAAGAATTTGCAAACCGTGGCTGCTACTTCCTCAACGAGGAAGAACGGGATAAGCTGCGTGCAGTGCTGTTGATCAACGGTGCTCTGAACGCCAAGGTGGTTGGACAGAGTGCGGTGACGATTGCAGGCATTGCCGGTATCCAGGTTCCCGAAAGAACAAAGATCCTTATTGGCGAAGTGGATTCTGTGGAGCTGGAAGAGCCCTTTGCCCATGAAAAGCTGTCTCCCGTACTGGCAATGTACCGGGCAGAAAGTTTTAATGAAGCCATGGATAAAGCACAAAAACTGCTGGAGGATGGAGGCTACGGCCATACTGCAGCGGTATACCTGAGCACTCGTACCGCTACCGACAAGCTGAATGCATTTTCTCAGCGGATGAAAGCCTGCCGTATTTTGGTCAACACCCCCTCTGCCCAGGGCGGTATCGGCGACCTGTACAACTTCCGGCTGACGCCTTCCCTGACTTTGGGCTGCGGCAGCTGGGGTGGCAACTCTGTTTCCGAAAATGTGGGCGTACGCCATCTGCTGAATGTGAAAACTGTTGCACGACGGAGGGAAAATATGCTGTGGTTCCGTGCACCTGAAAAGGTTTACTTTAAGAAGGGCTGCCTGCCGGTGGCTATGGCAGAACTGGCCGGTAAGAAGAAAGCATTTATCGTCACCGATACCTTCCTTTATCAGAACGGCTATACCAAGGCAGTGGAAGCGGAACTGGATTCCATGGGCATCGTTCATACTTCCTTCTACAATGTGGCTCCCGATCCTACCCTGGCATGTGCAAGAGAAGGTGCAGAGGCCATGCGTGCCTTCCAGCCCGACCTGATCATCGCCATTGGCGGCGGCTCTGCTATGGATGCAGGCAAGATCATGTGGGTCCTTTATGAGCATCCCGATGTGGACTTCCAGGATATGGCCATGCGTTTTGTGGATATCCGCAAGAGAGTGTATGACTTCCCCAAGATGGGTGAGAAAGCATACTTCGTGGCTGTACCCACCTCTGCCGGTACCGGCTCCGAGGTCACACCCTTTGCAGTCATCACCGATGAACAGACCGGTGTGAAGTATCCTCTGGCTGACTATGAGCTGATGCCTAAGATGGCCATTGTGGATGCGGATATGATGATGAACGCCCCCAAGGGCCTCACCGCTGCATCCGGCATCGATGCTGTGACCCATGCACTGGAAGCGTACGCCTCCATGCTGGCTACCGACTACACCGATGGCCTGGCACTTCGCAGCCTGAAGCTGATCTTTGAGAACCTGCCCAAGTGCTACGACAACGGTCCCAACGATCCCAGAGCCAGAGAGAATATGGCAAATGCTGCCACTATGGCAGGAATGGCCTTCGCCAATGCCTTCCTGGGTGTGTGCCACTCCATGGCTCACAAGCTGGGTGCTTTCCATCATCTGCCCCACGGCGTGGCAAATGCCCTGCTGATCAATGAGGTCCTTCGCTTCAATGCCTCTGAGGTTCCCGTAAAGATGGGTACCTTCTCCCAGTATGATCATCCTCATACTATGGAACGGTATGCTGAGGTGGCAGATTATCTCCGCCTGCCCGGCAACACCAATGAAGAGAAGCTGGAAAGCCTGATCCGGGCCATTGAAGAACTGAAGACCAAGGTCGGCATCAAGAAGACGATTAAGGAATACGGCGTTGACGAAGCCGATTTCCTGGCTCGCCTGGATGACATGGTGGAGCAGGCCTTTGATGACCAGTGTACCGGTGCAAATCCCCGTTATCCGCTGATGAGCGAGATCAAGCAGATGTATCTGAACGCCTACTACGGCAACTGATAAGAAACCCGCCGCAGGCATTATGCCTGCGGCGGTCTTTATTCTACAAGATCTTTAATGACCTCTCCTGCGATCATCAGTCCTGCAACAGAGGGTACGAAAGCAACACTGCCCGGCAAGGCTCTGCGGCCTTCCGGCAACTCTTCCAGGGAAATAACTTCCGGGTCAGGGGGGATGGGATCTTCCGTGGAAAACAATACTTTCAAATGCTTGATGCCCCGTTTGGCACATTCTTTCCGCATGATCCGTGCCAGGGGACAGACGGAGGTTTTGGAAATGTCGGTAATTTGGAATTTGCCGGGATCCAGCTTGTTGCCGGTGCCCATACAACTGATAATGGGCGTATTCGCATTTTTTGCTGCGGTTATCAGTGCTAACTTTCCTGTGACGGTATCGATGGCATCCACCACATAATCAAAAAAGGCAAAGTCAAATTCTTCTGCCGTGTCCGGTCCGTAGAATTTTTGAATTGCCGTGACTTGAATGTCGGGATCAATGGATACTACACGCTCTGCAGCAACAGAAGCCTTGCTGCGGCCGATGGTATCCTGAGTAGCTAGAATTTGCCGGTTGATATTGGTGGGACTGATGGTGTCGTGATCCACGAGGGTTAGTGCACCAACGCCGCTCCGGGCCAGTGCTTCCACCACATAACCGCCGACACCTCCTAAGCCGAATACGGCAATATGGGATTTATGCAGTTTTTCCATGGCATCATTTCCCAGCAGCAGCCGGGTACGGGAATAGGGGTCCATACAGTACCTCCTTTAAAGCAAGTTTCTCATGATCCACCAGATCAGTACCAAAACCAAAACACTCACATCCACAGCAGGGAAGGGTGGTTTGTAGGAAAAATGTCCGCCTGTCAAATAGTTTCTGCAGCAGAAAAAGTATACCCATGCAATGTAAATAAATTCCACAGGAAACAGCAGATTATATTGCAAGGCGGAGAAAATGTCCAACTGCAGCAATGCCAGTGCAGCTCTGGAGTTTCCACAGCCGGGACACAACAGGCCCGTAATCCGGTGGAACAGACACGGAATACCGATTCCGTTCCGACTTAGGATATAAAACAGAACAACAGCAGCCAAAACACCAATGCTGATCAGCAGAATGTGAAAATGGCGGCGGGTAAAGGCTTTCATGGCATAGCTCCATTGGATTAATAATATCTATTGTAATACAGATGGAATCAAAACGCAATCATCCGCGAAATAAAAAAGATATTGACAGAAAAAAAGGGTGTTGGTAAAATGAAAGCGGAAAGGGGGCCACGACTATGGCTATTAAACAAAGAAATATCGTTACTTGTATTCTTCTGTCGCTGATTACCTGTGGCATCTACGGAATCTATTGGATCATCGTGCTGACTAAGGACGCAGTCTCTGTTAAGGATGAATCTGACAATGCTCTGCTGGAAATCATCCTGATGCTGTTCCTGCCTTTCTTGGGTATTTATCTGACCGAAAAGAAATTCGCAGAAGGCTGTGCAGCAAAGGGCGTTGATCACAAGGACAATTCCATCCTGTATCTGATCCTGGGACTGATTGGCTTAGGCATCGTAGGTCTGTGCATGCTGCAGAACGATGTGAATAAGTTTGCAACTGTTTAAACTTCACAAAAAGCAACCGGGTGCTTACGCACCCGGTTCTATTTTACTTCTATTTAAGAATAATTCTTATTTATATATTGACAATATTTTTTTGTTCGCATATAATAAAGAAAAATAAAAAGGAGGAACGGATATGCAAATGGTTATGCTCACTGCACTGGGCGTAGGCGGAGCGACAGTTTTCGGCTCGTTGCTGGGCTTTGTGTTTAAAAACATTTCCCATAAATTCAGCGACCTGGTACTTTCCTTTGCTGCGGGTGTCATGCTGGCAGCTGCTGTGCTGGGATTGATTATTCCTTCTGTGGAGTATGGTGGAAAATTTGGGCTCATTTATGCGGTTGCAGGTATTTTCTGCGGTGCAGTATGCCTGAATCTGTTTGACCGTGTGGTACCTCATCTGCACCGTCTGAGCGGAGTGGACCAGGAGGCACATCCCGGTCAGTCGGAAAAGCTGAACAAGATCATTCTGTTTGTTATGGCCATCGCCATTCACAACCTGCCGGAAGGTATTGCCGCAGGTGTGGGCTTCGGCTCCGGCAATACGGCTGAGGCGTTGACGGTAGCAGGCGGCATCGCTTTGCAGAATATTCCGGAGGGCATGGTTATTATCGGACCTATGCTGTCCGCTGGAATGACACCGAAACGCACATTCCTGTGTGCCTTTGCCACAGGCCTTGTGGAAGTGGTGGGAACACTGCTGGGCTATTTTGCGGTCAGTATCTCGGCTGCGATCCTGCCTTTTGCCCTGGCTTTTGCAGGCGGTACCATGCTCTATGTCATCAGCGATGAAATGATCCCCGAAACCCATGCCCACGGCAGCGAACGGGGAGCCACCTATATGCTGCTGGCAGGCTTCTGCGTTATGCTCATTACGGATGTTTTGTTGGGATGAATACATAACCGCTACTCATTTGAGTAGCGGTTTCCTATTCTTGACAGATTTTGCGATCATGGGTATACTGATTATATATTTTTGATTTAGGAGATGTTTCTATGAAGATCGCAGTTACTTATGAAAACGGCATGATATACCAGCATTTTGGCCATACTGCAGCCTTTAAGGTTTATGAGGTGCAGGAGGGCAAGGTGGTGGATGCCCAGGTGGTACAGACCAACGGCAGTGGTCACGGAGCATTGGCAAGCCTGCTAGCACAGCAGGGCGTGCATATGCTTATCTGTGGCGGCATTGGCGGCGGTGCAAGAGCGGCACTGGGTGAAGCGGGGATCGTGATCTTTGGCGGCGTTTCCGGTGATGCGGACGAAGCTGTGGAGCTGTTCCTGTCCGGTCTGCTGCGTTTTGATCCCAATGCTACCTGCTCTCATCACCACGGGGAAGTGGAACACACCTGCGGCGACCACGGCTGCGGAAGTTCCTGCGGTGGTCATTGCCATCACTGATAAAAGGAGCAATCCATGAAGCATTCTTACAAAAGACTATGGGAATTATTCATATCCTTTTTTAAGATCGGTGCATTTACCTTTGGCGGCGGTCTTGCAATGCTGCCCATGATCCAGCGGGAAGCCGTGGAAAAGCGGGGCTGGATCGAGGACGAGGATATTTTGGAGATCGTTGCCATTGCAGAATCCACACCTGGTACCATTGCCATCAATGCGGCTACCTTTGTGGGTTATCGGGCAGGTGGTGTGTTGGGCTCTGCCTGTGCCACTTTTGGTACCGTTCTGCCTTCTTTCTGCATCATTCTGCTGATCTCCTTTGTTCTGCGTCAGTTCCATGATCTGCCGGTGGTGCAGTACGCCTTTTGGGGTATCCGTGCCGGTGTATTGGCACTGCTGATAAAATCCCTATGGACCATGTACAAGAAAAGCCCCAAGGGCTGGCCTGCCTATGTGGCCATGGCGGCGGCATTTATTCTCACCACGGTTTTGGATGTACACATTCTCATTGTGATCGCATGCTGCGGTGTATTCGGCCTTGTAACTGCCACCTTGATGGGAAGGAGGGCAGAGAAATGATCTATTTGGAGCTGTTCTTTACCTTCTTCATGATCGGAGCCTTCACCTTTGGCGGCGGTTACGCCATGCTACCCCTCATTCAAGAGGAGGTAGCGGCAAAAGGCTGGGTTGACAGTGCTATGCTGGTGGATTTTGTGGCAGTAAGCGAATCCACTCCCGGTCCCTTTGCCATAAACATGGCAACCTATGTAGGCTCTGAGGTGGGCGGTGTATTGGGTTCTGTTTGCTCCACCCTGGGTGTGGTGCTGCCCAGTTTTCTGGTAATTTTGATCGTTGCCAAGTGTTACGAAAAATTCCGCCAGAGCAAGGTGGTCAAAGGCTGTATGTCCGGACTGAAGCCTGCGGTAGTCGGTCTTATTGCCGGTGCTGTTGTTTCGGTGGCATCAACCGTATTGTTCCCTGCGGGATTCTCTGCAGCTGCATTTACCGACCGGTCTCTTTATTTGGCGTTGGCGATTGGTGCGGTAATGCTGGTGCTGGCATTTAAAAAGGCTCACCCTATTTTGATCATCTGTATATCGGCGGTACTTGGTATCGCGTTCGGTTATATGGGACTGCTGTAAAAAAATAAAGCGGAGGCCGCCTAAGGCCTCCGCTTTTTGCTTTAAGTATACTGCTGGGTGATTACATCCACAACGCCCCGGGTTGTAAGACGCAGGGTGGGGATGACCGGCAGAGCCATAAACGACAGGGTCATGAAGGGATCCACATTGGGATTCACGCCAAGACTGTAAGCAGCTTCCTTGGCACTTTCCAGTGCTTCGTTTACATTCACCAGGGTATCTTCGCTCATGATGCCGGCGATTTCCAACTGCAGTTCGGCTACCACGGCACCATCCTTTACCACCACAATGCCGCCGTGATTTTCGGCGATCCGGTTTACGGCAAAGGCCATGTCTGCATCGTTGGTGCCTACGCAGATGATATTGTGGCTGTCATGGGACACAGAGGTGGCGATGGCACCGGATTTCAGACCGTAACCGTTCAGATAACCGATACCGATATGGCCTGTATTCTTGTGCCGCTCCACAACTGCCATTTTCAAAATGTCCTTTTCCACATCTACGGCATTGGCATAACCCCTGTCCTCTGTGATGATCTGGTGATCTACCATGCCGATAATGCTGCGGTTGCGGGTATTTGTAAAATCTTCTCCACGGAGAACGGGAAGGTGGAATGTGTCGTGTACCTTCTTTTCCAAATGATCGGGGATGTTGGGCTTGGGGAAGTCCATCACCGTTTCACCGTCGAATACCAGCTTGCCCTTTTTGTAAACGGATACAACATTAAAATCTTTCATGTCCTCCACAATGGCAAAGTCGGCCAGATAGCCGGGGGCGATGGCACCGCGGTTGTTCAGCAGGAAGTACCGGGCAGCATGCAGGCATGCCCCCTGCCCCGTCTGAATGGGGTCTGCACCCATGGCAACGGCCTGACGGCAGATGTAGTCAATGTGGCCTTTTTCCAAAAGATCGTTGGGGTGCTTGTCATCGGAACAGAACATACAGCGGTGGAAATACTTTTCGGATTTGACCAGGGAAATGAGGGCCTCAAGATTTCTCGCGGCAGTGCCTTCCCGGATCATAATAAACTGTCCACGCCGTAGCTTCAGCAGAGCATCCTCGATATCCGCACACTCGTGGTCAGAATAAACACCGGCAGAAATGTATGCGTTCAGCTCCTTGCCGGACAGGCCGGGAGCATGACCGTCGATTTTCTTGTGATGTGCCTGAGACGCGACGATTTTGGAAACAGTATCACCGTCGGCAGAAATGACACCGGGGAAATTCATCATTTCCGCCAGACCCTGCACTCTTGCATGGCCGAAGAAGCTGTCCACATCCCGATAGTCCAGATTGGCACCGCTTTCATCCAGGGGAGAGGCCGGGACACAGGAGGGGATCATAAACCGCACATCCAAAGGAAGATCCTCTGTTGCGGCCAGCATGTAATCGATTCCGTCGGGACCCATAACATTGGTGATCTCGTGGGGATCGGTGATCACAGTAGTGGTGCCGTGGGGAAGAACAGCCCGGGCGAACTCAGAGGGGGAAACCAGGCTGGATTCCAAATGAATATGTGCATCGATGAATCCGGGCAAAACAATTTTGCCGGTCATATCCACTTCCTCAACGCCCTCGTATTGACCAAGGCCTACGATCAGTCCCTGGGTGACGGCAATATCCTCGGTATCCAGTTCACCGGAGAAAACATTGACATAGGTGGCGTTCTTCAGTACAAGGTCTGCCTTTTTGCGGCCTGCGGCAACATCAATTACTTCCTGCTTTTTGATGAGCTTCCGGCTGATCTTGCCGGACCAGGTTTCTTTATAAGCCATAATTCGACCTCCCAAAACATTTCTTTTTATATTATCACACATGTTCCGGGAAGTAAAACCAAAAACGCAGAAAAATTTTGTAAAAAACCCGTAGTTGAAATCCCCCTTGCAAAGAAGGGCAAAATGTTATAATATAATGTATACTCGAAAGTATTGCCTGCAGAAAGGAGGTAATGTTGTGTTTCGGAATAAGAAATTTCTGCATTTTTTTCTGAAAAGACGGCGGGTAAAACTGCAAGCCACACAGATCATTGCCATCGTCTTTGCTTTGATTATTCTTGCAGGTACGGTGCTGCTAAGCTTACCGGCCGCATCCCGCAGCGGTAACTCCTGCGGATTCCGTCCGGCTTTATTCACCGCAACTTCCGCGACCTGTGTTACCGGCCTGGTGCTGTATGATACCTGGACCCAGTGGAGCGGATTTGGACAGACGGTGATCCTGTGTCTGATCGAACTGGGCGGCTTGGGCTTTATGTCCGCTGCGTCACTTTTTGTGTTTATCTTCCGCAGGAAGGTGGGACTGAAGCAGCGTATGGTCATGGCTCAGGCCATGAGTCTTAATGATATGCAAGGCGTTGTCAGATTACAGAAATGGGTGCTCATTGGCAGCCTTTCCGTACAGCTGACAGGAGCTGTGATTTTGCTGCTGCGGTTTTTGCCGGAGTACGGCTTCCGGCAGTCTTTGGCTTGGGGTGTATTTCATGCGGTTTCCGCTTTCTGTAACGCAGGCTTTGATATTTTCGGGTCTGTTGAAACGGGAATCGGTGCAGCACTTTTCTTCGATGACCCGGTGGTACTGCTCACGCTGATGGGGCTGATCGTTATTGGCGGCCTGGGATTTTTGGTGTGGGAAGAACTGGCCGGTGCCTGCAAAGGAAAAAAGCTTTCCGTGTATACCAGGCTGGTACTGGTGACCACCGGTGCACTGATATTAAGCGGTGCGGTACTGATCCTGCTGCTGGAGTGGTCCAACCCCGCTACCCTGGGAAATATGACAACAGGGCAGAAGATCCTCAATGCGTTCTTCCAGTCTGTGACCTTGCGTACTGCGGGCTTTGCCACAGTAGACCAAGCACAGCTGACGGATGCGGGAAAGATCGTTTCTGCGGTATTTATGCTCATTGGCGGCTCTTCCGGCTCCACAGCCGGTGGCTTGAAGACGGTGACCTTCGTGGTGCTGATCCTGTTTATTTGGGCCAGAGCCAGAGGCAGAAAAACCGTTACCGTATTCCGCAGGACCATTCCTTCAGAGAAAATGCTGGATGCAGCAACGATCGCATTTATTATGATCGCCCTTGGGGTTTTCGGAGGCATCTTCATCAGTGCCACATCTTCCATCGGTTTTACGGATGCACTGTTTGAAGCGATCTCTGCTCTGGGTACTGTGGGTCTTACTGCAGGTGTTACGCCGCATCTCAGCATTGCGTCGCAACTGTTGGTGGTTGTATTTATGTATTTTGGACGCGTTGGTGTTCTGACCATCAGTTTGGGCTTTATGATGGGAGATAAAGCCGAAGACCGGTATCAGTACGCACAGACGAATCTTCTCATTGGATAAGGAGGAGCAGACCATGAAATCATATATGGTAATCGGTTTAGGCCGTTTTGGTGCAGAGGTTGCACGGCAGCTTTGTGCTTCCGGCTGTGAAGTGCTGGCTATGGATATAAACAGCGACCTGGTGCAGCACATTAGTAATGATGTGACCCATGCCGTTGTGGGCGATGCCCAGGACAAGGATGTTCTGCGGGCATTGGGGGCATCCAATTTTGACTGTGCCGTGGTAGCCATTGGCGATCACTTGGCAGATTCTGTGCTGACGACCATGAATTTGAAGGAACTGGGTATTCCCAAGATCGTATGTAAGGCCAAGGATGAGACCCACCGCAAGGTGCTGCTGAAGTTGGGTGCAGATCAGGTCGTGATCCCGGAAAAGGAAAATGCCGTCCGTCTGGCCAAAAGCCTTTCCAATCCCAATGTACTGGACTACATTGAACTTTCCAAGGAGCATGGGATTATTGAAGTACCCGCCCCCGACCGCTGGGTGGGAAAAACTTTGAAAGAAATCAATGTCCGTGCAAATTTGGGTGTTAACATTATTGCCATCAAGCGGGAAGCACAGATCAATGTATCTCCCGGTGCGGATTACCGGATTCTTTCCGGGGATGTTATGGTGGTATTGGGAGACGCGGCGTCACTGACCGCGGTACAGAAGCTATGATGGAACGGATCACAGCGAGAAAAAACCCTTTACTGCAGCAGGTACGCCGCCTGCTGTCCTCCCGGAAAGACCGGGAAAAGGAGGGACTGTTTGTGGCAGACGGTACCAAGCTTTTACAGGAGGCTGTCAAATGGTGGCCGGGCCTGCACACGGTGATTTTATCTGACGGCGTGGAAGCAAATATTCCGGACGGTGTCCGGATCGTCCGGGTGCCTGAGGATGTGATGCAGTCCATATCTCCCATGCAGACGCCCCAGGGGGCATTGTTCTTGTGCAAACTTCCGGAAAAAAGGGAATTTATACCCACTTCCGGCATGCTCCTGCTGGACGGTATCCAGGATCCCGGTAATTTGGGAACTATTCTGCGTACTGCCGATGCGTTGCAGATTCCTGTTGCGTTGCTGGAGGGCTGTGCGGATCCTTACAGCCACAAAGTGGTACGCTCCAGCATGGGAGCGGTGTTCCGTAATCCTCCCGTACAGGCCGCGTGGGAGACTGTGAAAGCGTCTTGCAGAGAAGCGGATATCCGGATCGGTGTCACCGCTCTGTCTGATCGGGCCCAGGATCTGCGGCAAGCTGACCTTAAGCAGATGGCGGTGGTGATCGGCAGCGAGGGCCAGGGTGTGCGGAAGCAGATCCTGGACGCGGCTCAGGCGGAGCTGATCATTCCCATGGATCCCAGATGCGAATCGTTGAATGCCGCAGTGGCGGCAGCTATCGTCATGTGGCAGATGAAACAATAGAGAAAGAGGTGACGGAAATGCTGATATATTGGATTTGGTTTGCGGAGCTGAAAAACCTTTCCTGCAGCCAAAAGAAGATGCTTCTGCAGCATTTCCGCGACCCGGAAGATATCTATCACAGCGATACCGATGCCCTTAAAAAGGTTGCCGGTATGAAAGAGGATATACTTGCAGCCATAGAGGATAAATCCCTTTCAAATGCGGAAAGGATTTTGACAGAATGTTCCGCCAAGGGCATAACCATTCTGACCCTGAGGGACAAAACATATCCCGGCAGACTGAGAAATACATTCGACCCACCTGTTGTGCTGTACTGCAAAGGCAAGCTGCCGGATTGGGGACAGATCCCGATCATTGGCATCGTGGGAACAAGAAAATCCACACCCTACGGCATGCGTGCTGCCCACCGTTTTGGCGGACAGATCGCAGCCTGCGGTGGCACGGTGGTATCCGGCGGTGCAGCAGGCATTGACACCATGGCGTTGGAGGGAGCGTTGGCGGCCGGCGGCTCGGTTCTGTGCGTTTTTGGCTGCGGTGTGGATGTATCTTATCCTGCACGGAATAAAAAGCTGTTTGAAGAAATTGCGGTCCGTGGATGCCTGATCTCCGAATATCCTCCCAAAACGGAACCGCTGTCCTGGCATTTTCCCAGGAGAAACCGGATCATCAGCGGACTTTCCAACGGTGTCTTGGTGGTGGAGGCTCCGCAGAAAAGCGGTGCACTGATTACAGCCCGTCTTGCCATGGAGCAGGGCAGAGAGGTTTTTGCAGTGCCAGGAAATGTAGATATGGAATCCTGTGCAGGCAGCAACGCCCTGCTGCAGGATTACGGCATTGCTGCCCTTTCCGGCTGGGATGTAATGAAGGAATATGAGGCCTTGTATCCCGGAAGAATCGCCCGGCGTGATGTGCCGAAAGTCTTTGAAAGACCGTCTTATAAGGTGGCACAATCACCGGTGATCCCCCGGCCTGCCGACACGGACAGGGTCACAGATGACAAAAAATCCATTGACAAGGAAGAAAAATCCACTTATAGTGTTGTAAACCATTCTGCCGCTGCGTTAAATGAGCAGGAGCAGGCAGTTTTAAATAAAATCAGCCGTGAGCCGGTTTTCGTTGACGATGTGATCAACGCATCCGGTTTGTCTGCCGGAACCGTCAAGGCGATCCTGACCAAGCTGACGGTCAAAGGTTGGCTTCAAAATCATCCCGGCGGACGGATATCACGGAAATAGTTATTACCGGAGGAAATCATGGCAAGAGCATCCAATCTTGTAATTGTGGAGTCGCCCTCCAAGGCGAAGACCATTGGAAAATATTTGGGACCGGAGTATACGGTAAAGGCCAGCATGGGCCATTTGCGGGATCTGCCCAAGAGCACCATGGGTGTGGATATTGAGGGTGGCTTTATTCCCGAGTACCTGCCCCTGGAAAACAAATCTGATCTGATCAATGAACTGCGGAAGTCTGCCCAAAAGGCGGATAAAGTCTATTTGGCAACGGACCCTGGCCGGCAGGGCGAAGCCATTTCCTGGCACTTAAAGGAACTGTTGGAGCTTCCGGATGAAAAGACCTGCCGGGTGACCTTCAACGAGATCACTCAAAAGGTGGTCAAGGAGTCCATTGCCAATCCCAGAGCCATTGACAACTGCCTGGTGGATGCCCAGCAGGCCCGTCGTATTTTGGACCGGATTGTAGGCTACCAGCTTTCCCCGCTGTTGTGGAAGAAGGTTCGCAGAGGCCTTTCTGCGGGGCGTGTCCAGTCTGTGGCTACCCGACTTGTAGTGGACCGGGAAAATGAGATCCGTGCATTCCAGCCCAGGGAATACTGGTCCCTGGATGTGAAGCTTTCTCTAAAGGATAAGCCCGGTATATTCAAGGCCCGGTATTTTGGCGATACAAAAAAGCGGGAATTAGAAAATGAGGAGCAGACCGATGCTGTGATCCGGGACATTACCGGCAAGGAATTTACCGTTACCAGCGTCAAGCGTGCCGATAAGAAACGCAGTGCCGCACCTCCTTTTACCACATCCACCCTGCAGCAGGAGGCTTCCCGGAAACTGAATATGACGCCTAAGCGTACTATGGCAGTTGCCCAGCAGCTGTATGAAGGCGTAGATGTGGATGGCGAGGGCACATTGGGCCTTATCACCTATATGCGTACCGACTCTCTGCGTCTGAGCAGCGAGGCTATGTCCGCTGCCGCATCCTTTATCAAAATGCGTTACGGTGCAGACTACTATTACGGAAAGCACCATGTATTTAAGACCAAGTCCGGAGCCCAGGATGCCCACGAAGCCATCCGTCCCACCCATGTGGAGTTGGATCCTGAGCGTATCCAAAAGAGCCTGACCCGTGAGCAGTACCGGCTGTACAAGCTGATCTGGAGCCGCTTCCTGGCTTCTCAGATGGCCAACGCAGTATATGATACCGTGGCCATCGACACCCAGTGTGCCGGCCATACCTTCCGTTCCAGCCACCAGAGCATTAAGTTCGCAGGCTTCCTTGCTGTCTACGAAGAGGGCAGGGATGAGGAAGTAGAACTGAACGGCTCCCCGCTGCCGGAACTGAATGAGGGCGATAAAGCTCTGTGTACGGACATTGAAAAGGAGCAGCATTTTACCCAGCCGCCTGCCCGTTATACGGAAGCCTCCCTGGTCAAAGCTATGGAAGAAAAGGGCGTGGGCCGTCCTTCGACCTATGCTGCGACTGTTGCTATCATCCAGGATCGTGAGTATGTGAATAAGGTGGACAAGCGGCTTGTTCCCACAGCCCTGGGTGAAGTGGTGACCGGCCTTATGATCGACCGGTTCAATGATGTCATTGATGTGGAATTTACCGCCAACATGGAAAACCGTCTGGATGATGTGGAAGCCGGTAAAATTCCCTGGAAAGAACTGCTGGCAGATTTCTACAAGGGATTCCATCAGGAAATGCTGGATGCGGAAGCAGCCCTGGAGGGCACCCGCCTGAAAGTGCCCGATGAGATTTCCACTGAAATCTGCGAAGTCTGCGGACGGAACATGGTGGTCAAGATCGGCCGTTTCGGCAAGTTCCTGGCCTGTCCCGGATTTCCGGAGTGCAAGAACACCAAGCCCATCGTGGAAAAAATGCCCGGCCGCTGCCCCAAGTGCGGCAGTACCATTTTGAAGCGGAAGTCCAAGCGTGGCTATGCCTACTACGGCTGCGAGCGTGGTGCGGAGTGCGGTTTCATGACCTGGGATGTTCCCACGGCAGAGGATTGCCCCAAGTGCGGACAGACCATGTTCAAAAAATCCGGCAGAGGCCGCAATAAACCGTTCTGCATTAACGAATCCTGTGAAAACTTCTTGCCTGAAGATAAGCGGGGTTACTATAAGAAGCCTGAAAGCGGTGAAGAAGAAAAGACTTCCAAAAAGACTGCGGGCAAAAAGACCACAAAAAAGACAGCAGCAAAGAAAACCACAAGAAGCAAGGAGGCCTGAATGATGGCAACAGTAAAAGTCATAGGTGCAGGCCTTGCAGGCTCTGAGGCTGCATGGCAGCTTGCCCAGCGGGGCATTCAGGTGGAACTGTATGAGATGAAGCCTGAGAAGAAATCTCCTGCCCATCATACAGACACTTTTGCGGAACTGGTCTGCTCCAATTCCCTGCGGGGCGACCGACTGGAAAATGCGGTGGGTCTTTTGAAAGAGGAACTGCGTCGCCTTGACAGCGTTATCATCTCCAGTGCAGATGCCACCCGCGTGGAAGCAGGTGGTTGCCTGGCTGTGGACCGTCAGGGATTTTCTGATCTGGTCACGGCAAAGATCCGCAATCATCCAAATATTACCGTCATTCCCGGTGAGATCACCGAAGTTCCGGAAGGTCCTGTCATTGTTGCCACCGGCCCGCTGACTTCCGACACGCTTTCCAAAGCCATCGGTGCGTACTTCGGTACCGGATACCTGCATTTCTTTGATGCGGCAGCTCCGCTGGTAACAGCTGAGTCTGTGGACATGAATGAGGCGTGGTGGCAGTCCCGCTATGACCGTGGAACAGCAGACTATATCAACTGTGCCATGAATAAGGAGCAGTACGATGCTTTCCTGAAAGAATTGATCACTGCAGAAGAGGCAGAGGTCCACGGCTTTGAGGACAAGCGGGTATTTGAAGGCTGCATGCCGGTGGAGGTCATGGCTCGCCGTGGTCCGGAGACTTTGCGGTATGGCCCGCTGAAGCCTGTTGGCCTGGTGGACCCCAAAACAGGCAAGGAGCCTTATGCAGTGGTACAACTGCGGCAGGACAATGCCGCCAAGAGCATTTATAACCTGGTGGGTTTCCAAACCCATCTGAAATTCGGTGAGCAGAAGCGTGTTTTCACCATGATCCCGGCACTGGAAAATGCGGAGTTTGTCCGTTACGGTGTGATGCACCAAAACACCTTCCTCCAGTCTCCCAAGCTGCTGGACCGGTACTATGCCGACAGGCGTAACCCTTTGGTTGCCTTTGCCGGACAGATGACCGGTGTGGAGGGGTATGTGGAAAGTGCCGCCTCCGGCTATTTGGCAGCCGTTGCTATGGCAGCCAAGGTGCAGGGCAGGGAGTTGCCGGACTTCACCAGACAGACCGCCATCGGTGCTTTGGGTTTGTACATCAGCGATGAAAGCATCGAAAACTTCCAGCCCATGAATATCAATTTCAGCATTATTTCTCCGCTGCAGCAGCGAATCCGTAAAAAAGCCGAGAAGAACCTGGCCATCGCCAATCGGTCGTTAGCTTTGATCGATGAACTGATTGCCAAGGGTATCTAAACAGAAAGAGGTACACGGAATGAAGATCATACTTGATGCAATGGGTGGCGATAACGCTCCTCAGGCTCCTGTAATGGGTGCCATTCAGGCAGCGAAGGATTTTGGAGCCCAAATCACCCTTGTGGGTATGGGCGAGGAGATTTTGAAGGTTTTGCGGGACAACAGCATTGCCGACCTGCCGGATGGCATGGAGATCGCCAATGCCGACGAAGTGGTGGATATGCACGACGATCCGTCCAATGTGATCCGCAAAAAGAAAAATTCCTCTATGGTTATTGGTTTGCGGATGCTCTCCGAGGGCCAGGGCGATGCCTTTGTTTCTGCAGGCAGTACCGGTGCTTTGCTCAGCGGTGCCACCTTGATCGTAAAACGCGTCAAGGGTATTCGCCGTGCAGCCATGGGTCCTACCATGCCCAACAAGGCCGGCGGAAAAACCGTTATTTTGGACTGCGGAGCCAACGCAGAGTGTACACCTGAGTTCCTGCTGCAATTTGGCCTGGTGGGCTCTTTGTATGCCAAGAAGTACTTAGGTGTGGAAAACCCCAAAGTGGGACTGTTGAACATCGGATCCGAGGATACCAAGGGTACCCCGCTGCAGAAGGAAGCTTATGCACTGCTACAGCAGGCCCATGAGCAGAACCTATTGAACTTTGTGGGCAATGTGGAAGCAAGAGATGTACCCATGGGTGCTGTGGATGTAGTGGTTTGTGACGGCTTTTCCGGCAATGTGCTGCTGAAATCCATTGAAGGCACCGCCATGTTTATGGGCAGCCTGATGAAACACCGTATTTTCAAGCGGAACGCCTTTTCTGCTATCGGCTACTTGTTCTGCAAGCCCGGTGTGGACGAAGTAATGAAGATGCTGGATTACCGAGAGATCGGCGGAACGCCTTTCCTGGGAATCCGCAAGCCTGTCATCAAGGCCCACGGCTCCTCTGATGCCCTGGCTTTCCGTAATGCGGTGAAGCAGGCTATGGATGCAGCAAACAGCGACATCACTGAGGAACTGGAGCAGTGCCTGCAGGTGCTGAGTGCAAAGGAGACAGTCAATGATTAAGGATCTGGAAGCAGCCATTGGCTACCGGTTTTCCAATATCACACTGCTGCAGAATGCGTTGACCCATTCTTCCTATGCCAACGAACGCTGGCATGACAGCCTGATGAGCAACGAGCGGCTGGAATTTTTGGGTGACTCCATTTTGGGCATGGTGGTCGCCGACTACCTGTACAAGAATTTCCCCAACCGTCCTGAAGGCGAGTTGACCCGCATGCGTGCCGACATGGTATGTGAGACCAGCCTTGCCCGTGTTGCAGAGCAGATCGACCTGGGCCGACATCTGCTGTTGGGCCATGGTGAAGAACAGGGCGGCGGCAGAAGTCGTGCATCTACTTTGGCAGATGCTGTGGAATCCGTTATTGCAGCCAGCTACCTGGATGGCGGAATGGAGGCAGCAGAGCAGTTTATCCGCCGGTTTATTTTGTGTAATGTGCCTCGCGGAAAGCTTCACAATGTCGATTATAAAACCGCCTTGCAGGAACTGGTACAGCAGAAGAAGAACCAGGTCCTCACTTATACACTGGTAGGGGAGAGCGGACCGGATCACGATAAGGAATTTTCCGTAGATGTGTCTTTGAACGGACATGTCATCGGTCACGGTATCGGTTCCAGCAAAAAAAGAGCGGAACAGGATGCCGCCCGGGCAGCCATTGAAAAATTGAACAGTTAATAAAAAGGTGCGTCTCTGACGCACCTTTTTGCTGTATAAATTCCGTATTTTCGTAAATTCTATTTGCGGAGGGATGGTTATGACGGAACGGGAATACGAAAAACTTGTGGAGGACATGTCACCTAAGTCCCCAATTGTTAAGGATTGCTTGAATGCTTTTTGGATCGGTGGACTGATCTGCACCCTGGGCCAGCTGATTTTGAACGGATATAAGGCTTTGGGATTGGGAGAGACAGATGCGGGAACGGCCACCTCCATGTCCTTGGTGGCGATCTCTGCCTTGTTGACGGGATTGAGCCTTTACGATAACATCGCAAAATACGCCGGTGCAGGAACCCTGGTGCCCATCACAGGATTTGCCAACTCCATCGCTGCCCCTGCCGTGGAATTCAAAACCGAAGGCTTTATTCTTGGGGTTGGTGCGAAGATATTTACAATTGCGGGACCTGTGATCGTGTATGGTGTGAGTGCATCTGTGGTATATGGTTTAATTTACTGGGCAACAACATTGATATAAAAACGGGGCTGTAGCAATACAGCCCCGTAAAATATTATGCGTTGTTTTTCGCTTCCATCCGGTCAAAGTTATGGATCCAGTCTGCCCTGAGGAAATAAACCAGAAAGACCACAGCACTGAGACTCCATGTGATGGGGTAAGCCCAGGATACGGTAGTCAGCTCGTTGACAAGCCGTACCGCGATCGTGATATATGTCACCCGGAACAGACACCAGCAGGCCAGCATAGTGAACATGGGTACGGTAGCTTTTCCCGCACCACGCATGATGGCGGCGATACAGTGGGAGAATGCCATTAGACAGTAAAACAGGCAGATAGTCCGCATATGTCGGGTACCGTAATCAATGGCCTCCTGTGAATCGCAGAAAAAGCTGATGAGCTGCGGAGCGAAAATATAGGAAAGCACACCGGTGATCTCTGCCATGATACAGCCGCAGGCAATGCCGAATCCTACACCTTTTTTGACGCGGTCGTGTTGCCGTGCCCCCAGGTTTTGTCCGACGAAGGTGGACAGGGCCTGAGTAAAACAGGTAACGGGCAGGAAGACAAAACCCTCCAGCTTGGAATATGCACCGCAGCCGGCCATGGCAGCTTTGCCGAAGTTATTGATATTGGTCTGCACTACCACATTGGCCAGGGCGATAACGCTGTTTTGTATGCCGGAGGGGATTCCGTAACGCACGATGTCGAAAAGACTCTTCTTGTCAAACCGGACATTTTTCAGCGTGACCCGGTACGGTGCGTCGATATGTGTCAGATGGATGCAGCACAGCATGGCACTGATACCCTGGGAAAGGGTAGTGGCCACCGCTGCAGATCCAACGCCGAAGCCAAGCACCGCCACAAACAGCAGATCCAGCAGGACATTCACGCCGGTAGAGCACATCAAATAGTATAAAGGATGCCTGCTGTCGCCCACAGCATGGAGGATGCCTACGAAAATGTTGTACATGACGGTAAAGATGGCACCGCAGAA
>JAZNZG010000131.1:0-3927 GCA_045594825.1 Faecousia sp.
CAACTCCTTGGCTCACAGAACGACATGGCTACGATCCGACTTTGGTACGGTAACGGAGATCTACGATTATCTGCGTCTGCTGTGGGCAAGAGTCGGTATTCCACATTGCCCCAAGTGCGGCAAGGAGATCAGCCGTCAAACCATTGACCAAATCGTGGACAGAATTGAAGCGTTGGGAGAGGGAACACGGTTTATCGTTCTGTCACCTATTATTCGTGGCAAAAAGGGTGAGCATGTAAAGGTATTTGAGGATGCCCGTAAATCCGGTTTTGCCCGTGTCCGTGTGGACGGTATTTTGTATGATCTGAATGAACAGATCAGCTGCGAAAAGAATAAAAAGCACACCATTGAGCTTGTTGTAGACCGCCTGGTGATCCGGGATGGTCAACGCCGCCGGCTTACCGATTCCATTGAAACGGCCTGTTCTCACTCCGGTGGTCTTGTGACGATCCAGCTGCCGGACAGCAATGAGGAATTAAGCTTCTCACAAAATTATGCCTGTGAGGATTGTGGCATCAGTTTGACAGAGCTTGAACCGAGAATGTTCTCTTTCAACAATCCGGCAGGTGCCTGTCCCGACTGTACCGGCCTGGGCTTCCGTCTTGTGGCCGATGAGGATCTGGTGATTCCGGACAAGAATAAATCCATTTTTGAAGGTGCCATCCAGGCGTCCGGCTGGAGCAATGCCCGCACGGATTCCATTTTTAGAATGTATTTCGAGGCATTGGCTCAAAAATACCATTTCTCTCTGACAGCTCCTGTTAAAGAGCTTTCCCGTGAGGTCATGGATATTATCCTCTATGGCACCCGGGGTGAAAAGCTGCGTATGACCTATAACCGAGGTAATGGCATGGGGGTGTTGGAGCAGCCCTTTGAGGGGATTCTGAATAACATCAGCCGCCGTTTCCGCGAGACCCAGTCGGATGCAGCCCGCAAGGAACTGGAAGAATGTATGTCTACAGCACCCTGTCCCCGCTGCCATGGAGACAGACTTTCTGAGATTGCCCGTGCAGTGACCGTGGGTGGTATTGGTATTATGGATTTCTGCCGCATGAGCATTGACCGCGAAATGGCATTCATGGAAGAACTGAAGCTGGAAGGCAATATGGCCATTGTAGCAGAGCAGATCGTTCGTGAGATCAAATCTCGCCTGCAGTTTTTGATGGATGTGGGATTGCAGTACCTGACCCTGTCCCGTGCGGCTTCAACGCTGTCCGGTGGAGAGAGTCAGCGGATTCGTCTGGCAACCCAGATCGGTTCCTCTTTGATGGGGGTGCTGTATATTTTGGATGAGCCCTCCATTGGCTTGCATCAACGGGATAACGATAAGCTTTTGCAGACATTGAAGCGGCTGCGTGATTTGGGCAATACGCTGATCGTTGTGGAACATGATGAAGATACCATGCGAAACGCGGACTATATCGTGGATGTAGGTCCCGGTGCCGGAAGTCACGGAGGCCAGATCGTTGCCGCAGGCAGCCTGTCTGATATTATAGCCGAGCCCCGTTCCATCACAGGCCAGTATCTGTCCGGTGTTAAAAAGATCCCTGTGCCTTCTGCCCGCCGTAGGGGCAATGGACAGACTCTGCAGATACAGGGTGCAACAGAAAATAATCTGAAAAATATTGATGTGTCCATTCCTTTGGGGACACTTACCTGTGTCACAGGTGTTTCCGGTTCGGGCAAGTCCAGCCTTGTGGGCGAAGTGCTGAACAAGACTCTTTTGGGAAAATTGAACCATGCCCGGACCCGTCCCGGTGCATGTAAATGTATTTGCGGCATGGAGCATTTGGACAAGGTTATCGATATCGATCAAAGCCCCATCGGCAGAACGCCCCGTTCCAACCCAGCCACCTACACCGGGCTGTTTAACGATATTCGTGACCTGTTTGCTTCTACAAATGATGCGAAGGTCCGCGGTTACGGTCCTGGAAGATTCTCCTTCAATGTTAAGGGCGGACGGTGTGAAGCCTGTAACGGAGATGGTCTCGTAAAGATCGAGATGCACTTTCTTGCCGATGTATATGTACCCTGCGAGGCCTGCCGGGGACAGCGGTATAACCGCGAAACACTGGAAGTCCACTACAAGGGTAAAAATATTGCACAGGTTTTGGACATGACGGCAGAAGAAGCGGTGCGTTTCTTTGAAAATCTGCCGAAGATCAGCCGAAGGGCACAGACCCTTGTGGATGTGGGCCTTGGCTATGTGAAGCTGGGCCAGTCCAGTACCACACTTTCAGGTGGTGAGGCTCAGAGAGTAAAGTTGGCAACAGAGCTTGCCAGAGTTTCCACCGGCAGGACCATCTATATCCTGGACGAGCCTACTACCGGTCTGCATGCGGCAGATGTTCATAAGCTGATCGATGTGCTGCAGCAACTAGTGGATGCAGGCAATACGGTTTTGGTGATCGAGCACAATCTGGATGTTATTAAAACTGCCGATCATATTATCGATCTGGGACCAGAGGGTGGTGACCGCGGCGGTTGCGTTGTCGCTGCCGGAACACCGGAAGAGGTCGCTGCGGTTGAAGAGAGCTTTACCGGTCAGTATCTGAAGCGTTGTCTGTAACAATTAACCCCGGTCCATAAGGACCGGGGCAGAAGTCAACTTTCCTTATATGCACTTCCGGGAAGAACATCGCTTAATTCCAGCAAACCGTGATCACGGCCACCGGCGTAGTCGCTTAAGGGGATGCGAACAGGAGAATGCAAAATATTACTGCTGTTGTCCGGAACGGAAATGGTCATTGTGATCCTGGTGCCACCGTCTTCCGGCTGATCGATCAGCACGGTACCTTTGTGGCTGAGAGCCACAGCTTTCACAAGTGCAAGGCCTAAACCCATGCCCTGACGGCTGTCCTCAATGCCGGGTGAGCGAAGATACCGGTCAAACACATTGCCCAAAACTTCCGGAGCTATGCCGTCGCCCTGATCCTGTACCGTAAAGTACAGCATCTTTCCGTTAACGGTTAATTTTGTATCTACGGTGCCGCCTTTTGGGGAAAATTTCGCGGCATTGGAAATGAGATTATATACAGCCCGCTCCAGCATCTCCCGGTCTGCAAAACCCACAACAAACTGGGGAAGTGCACTATATTTTAACCGAATCCCGGAGCTTTCTAAAAGAACGGCAGCCTTTTCAACGGTTTCCGCGAATATACCGCTGAGCTCAACGCTCTCCATACGAGCGTCTTTTTGTTCTTTATAACGGGGATAGTCCGACATGTTGGTGATGATACGGTGCAGCTGGTATAACTCCTGCTGTATCGGCAGTAATTCCGGATGGGTCTCCGTAGCAGAGAACAGACTGTGCAGAGGGGCACGCAGCTGCTGTGCTGCAAGGGCAAGAGCCTGGTCAGCCGGTGTGTTTTGTTCTAAACAAAACAGATGCTGGTCATCC
This sequence comes from Faecousia sp., assembly GCA_045594825.1. Taxonomy (GTDB): domain Bacteria; phylum Bacillota; class Clostridia; order Oscillospirales; family Oscillospiraceae; genus Faecousia. Next base: position 3,401 of record JAZNZG010000131.1, read on the forward strand.
GCTACGGTCACAGTAGCACCGCAGATGCCCCCTTCCAACTGAAGGGGCAGATACAGGCTACCGCTTTTAAAAGCCTGATATGCAGGCAGGCGTTCTCCCAAATATTGTGCTGCCGGAGCTCCCAAAATGATCAGCTTTTGCTGTGCGGCCCGGTTGACCTGCATGATGATACCGTCCCGTACCAAAAAGGCGGGACAATTCATTAGATCCAGCAGGGGATTGTGTTTGATTGACTGATCCATGATCTTCCTCCTCAGGGCATATCATGTGCGATTTTGCAAAAAACTTTCTTTTGAACATTCGACAGCATTTGCACATTGACTATTGTAACGAATATTTGATAAAATAGCAAGGAAAATCCACAAAAGAGGTGAAAATATGTCAGCACAGAACAACATCCATGCCGGCCACAGAGAGCGGCTCAAGGAAAGATTCCTTGCAGAGGGCCTGGATAATTTCAATGAGATCAATGTACTGGAGCTGCTGCTGTTTTACTGCGTGCAGCGTAAGGATACAAATCCTTTGGC
>JAZNZG010000132.1:0-4066 GCA_045594825.1 Faecousia sp.
ATGTCAGCTTCCTGCAGGAAGAAAAGGCAGCCGATGCCCTGAAGGGCCTGAAGTCTGCCGGCGGTTACCTGCGTCGGGAGCTGGGCCGCAGCTTGCAGCTGCGGTACACCCCGGAGCTGGTGTGGGAGCAGGATGACTCCATCACCTACCGTCCAAAAATGCTGAAGCTTATCAACTCTCTGGAGATCCGCAACGATGAAGAATTTGACGAGGAGTGAGGCGGCTGCCTTTTTGGCAGAGCATGACCGGTTTTCCATTATCACCCACGCAGGCCCCGATGGTGATACCGTTGGCTCTGCCGCGGGATTGTGTTTGGGACTGCGGCAGCTGGGCAAGACCGCCCATGTGCTGAATAATTCCCAGATCCCGGAAAAGTATCTGTATTTGGTGGAAGGCATTCTTAAAGAGGACGCCCAGCCCGGGGACACCATCGTTTCCGTGGATGTGGCGGCTGCCCGCATGCTGTCCGATGACTCCCGGCACCTGGAAGACAAGGTGGACCTGCGGATCGACCATCATGCATCCTCCACTCCCTTTGCACAACAGGAGCTGGTGGACAGTACCGCCGCTGCCTGCAGCGAGATCGTGTATGACCTGCTGCTGGAAATGGGGGTACAGCTGGATGTACCCATGGCCAACGCCCTGTTTACTGCCGTGTCCACAGACACCGGCTGCTTCCGGTATGCCAACACCTCCAGCCGCAGCTTCTCTTTGGCAGCTGCCTGTGCTGCGGTAAGCCCGGATATTTTCCGTATCAGCCAGGAGTTGTTTGATACCATCACCCTGGGCCGGCTGCGGCTGCAGAACTGGGTGACGGAGCATATGCAGATGCTGTGTGACGGAAAGATCGCTGTTTGCGGCATTCCTGCAGACCTTCATGAGCAGCTGGAGCTAACGGAGGAGGACATGGGCAACCTGTCCGGCTTCCTGCGTTCCATTCAGGGCGTGAAGATCGCAGCCACCGTCAAGCAGGACAAGGAAGGCCACACAGGCTTTTCTGTCCGTGCCGTACCCGGCTATGATGCTGCTGCCATTTGTGTCAAGTTCGGCGGCGGCGGCCACAAGGGTGCTGCCGGAGCGTCCATGGAAAATGTCACACTGGAAGAAGCCGTAAACGCACTCGTGGCAGCTATGCCGGAGATTTGATATGAACGGAATTGTAATTGTAGATAAGCCCGAAGGCTGGACCAGCCAGGATGTGACGGCAAAGCTGCGGGGCGTGTTCCAAACCCGGCGGATCGGTCACGGCGGGACGCTGGACCCCATGGCCACCGGCGTGCTGCCGGTATTTGTAGGCAGAGCCACCCGGGGCGTGGAGTTTTTTGAGCATGCCGAAAAGACCTACGAAGCGGTGCTGCGGCTGGGTCTGAACACGGACACCGAGGATATTTCCGGGCAAGTGCTGGAAAGCTATGAAGTGAACATTACCCAAGAGGTGTTCTTAAAGACCCTGGAACAGTTCCGGGGAGAAATCCAGCAGATCCCGCCTATGTATTCGGCCATCAAAGTCAACGGACAAAAGCTGTGCGACCTGGCACGAAAGGGCAAAGAGGTGGAGCGACAGCCCCGGACCGTTACCATTTACAAGCTGGATTGTTTGGAATTTTCCGGACAGACCGCACGGCTTTTGGTCCACTGCTCCAAGGGCACCTATATCCGCACGCTGTGCAAGGACATCGGTGCTGCTCTGGGCTGCGGCGGCTGTATGGAACAGCTGCGGCGGGTCAGTGCCGGAGCCTACACCGTTGAGGAGGCGGTCCCGCTGCAAACCATCGTGGAAAGCGGCGACCCGGCACAATACCTCCGGGGCGTGGATACCATGTTTGCACAGCACCCCCGGGTGACGCTGACCGCCAAGCAGGAAACGCGGTGCCGCAACGGCAACAGCTTTTCCGTTTCCATGGAAGACGGTACATACCGTGCTTACAGCCAGGAGGGAGCGTTCCTCATGCTGGCCAAAGTGGAAGACGGAGTTATGTCAACCATAAAAAGCTTTTTTGAAGTGTAATTTCCATTGTATCGAAAGGACGCGGAACGATGAAAAAAATAATTGCTCTGGGTTTTTTCGACGGAGTGCATTTGGGCCATCAGGCTCTGCTGAAAGCCTGCTGTCGGCTGGCCCGGGAACATAACGCAACAGCTTGTGCCATTACCTTTGCTCAGCACCCCCAGACGCTGTTTACACAGCAGCCGCCGAAGCTGATCAACGAGCAGGAAAGCCGTATAGAACTGATGCAGCGGTACGGCATCAAAACCGTAACAGCCTATCCTGTGACCCGGGAAATCATGTCCATTCCCTGGAAAGACTTTTTGGATGCACTGCTGGACAAGGGTGCGGCAGGCTTTGTCTGCGGCAACGATTTCCGGTTTGGAAACCGGGGAGAGGGCAACGCGGAAAAGCTGACAGCATATTGCAGGGAACGGAACCTGCTGTGCAGCATCGTGGAGGATCAGATGCTGGACGGGATCCGGGTGTCCTCCACCCATATCCGCAGCCTTTTGGAAGCTGGGGATCTGGAAGAAGCCAACCGTTTTATGGGTCATCCCCATATTCTCACGGGAACGGTCGTGTCCGGACGGAAGCTGGGCAGAACGGTGGGCATCCCCACCGCTAACCTGCGTTTGCCGGAGGATGTGGTCAAGCTGCCCCACGGCGTGTATATTTGCAACGCCACAGTGGACGGTGCGGTCTATCCGGCAGTCACAAACATCGGCACCCGTCCCACGGTGGGAGGCCATCATGTGACGGTGGAGCCCTGGCTGTTGGATTTTGACGGCGACCTGTACGGCAAGCAGCTGGTATTGGAATTTTATAAATTTCTGCGGCCGGAGAAGAAATTTGATTCTCTGGAAGCACTGAAGGAAGAAATCCAAAAAAATGCCATGGAAACCCGGAAATTCTTTAAAAAAAGCTGAAAATTTCCCTTTACTTTTGGGAAAACTTATGATAAGATAGTCGGGCTGGCTATGGCCAGACACGATGCCCGTAGCTCAGTTTTGGGAAGTCACCGACCCTTTACTTGGCACGAGGTAAATTTATGAAAAGGTGGAAAATACCATGATCCAGAAGGAAAAGAAGACCCAGGTCATCCTGGACAACGCAACCCATGAAGGCGATACCGGTTCTCCCGAAGTACAGGTCGCTATTCTCACTGCCCGCATCAACGAGCTGACCGATCACCTGCGTGTGCACAAGCATGACAACCACTCCCGTCGTGGTCTGCTGATGATGGTTGGTAAGCGTCGCAGCATGCTGGACTACCTGGCAAAGAAGGACATCAACCGTTACCGTGCTCTGATCGCCAAGCTGGGTCTCCGTAAGTAAGAACTTTGAAGGGGCGACGGAAGTCGCCCCTTTCTTCACAACCGATCTTTTGCTGCAGCTCCTGCTTATAAAAGCCTCGGAATACACAAAGTATGCCGTCGGCTTTTAACACAGGATCTGCACCAAAATCTCTGGTTGTGAGCGGTATCATTACCAAGTCATTTATCGGGAGCAGCTTTAGCAGTTGAATGGGTTGTCAAGGATTGACAGTCGATTCAAGTGCTAAACCTCCCGAACAAACAGAAATATTACAGGAGGTTATTACAAATGATTACTCGCAAGCAGTATCCCAACCATCATGTTTATGAGATGGAAATTGGCGGCCGTCCCTTTACCGTTGAGACCGGTAAGGTTGCCGAGCTGGCCAACGCCGAATGCATCTGCCGTTACGGCGATACCGTGGTCCTCACCACCTGCACCTGCAACCCCATTCCCAAGGCCGGCATCGACTACTTCCCTCTGACCATCGAGTTTGAAGAGAGAATGTACGCCGTAGGCCGTATCCCCGGCTCCTTCAACCGTCGTGAGGGCAAGCCCTCCGAGCGTGGCATCCTGAACAGCCGTATCATTGACCGTCCCATGCGTCCTTTGTTCGACGAAGAGCTGCGTAACGACACCGTCGTCACCTGCACCGTCCTTGCCAACGACTACGAGAATCCCGTAGAGATCGTTGCTTCCCTGGGTGCTTCCATCGCCATCGCTTCTTCCGATGTGCCCTGGAACGGTCCTGTTGCCACCACC
>JAZNZG010000133.1:0-1561 GCA_045594825.1 Faecousia sp.
CCGGACATGACATGGGATGAGGCACTGCATGTTACCCAAATTTATTCGGTTATGGGCCTACTAACACCGCAATCGCCCATGATAAGGCAAAGACCGTTCCGCTCGCCCCATCATACCATCTCCAATGCCGGTTTGACCGGCGGTGGAACCAATCCCAGACCGGGTGAGATATCCCTTGCCCATAAGGGTGTTCTTTTCCTGGATGAATTGCCAGAATTTAAGCGGGATACGCTGGATCTGATGCGACAGCCTATTGAGGATGGTCGGGTGACAATTTCCAGAGTAGCCAGTACTGTTTCATATCCTGCGGAGTTTATGCTGGTTTGTGCCATGAACCCGTGTAAATGTGGATGGTACGGTGACCCTTCCGGAAAATGTACCTGCTCTGAAAATGCCGTTGCTAACTACCGCAGCCGTATTTCAGGACCTTTGATGGATCGCATCGATATGATCGTAGAGGTACCTGCTGTGAACTTTGATGAACTACGCAACCGGAATGAGGCTGAGCCTTCCGCTACGATCAAACAGCGTGTGAATGCGGCCCGTAAGCGGCAGCACCTGCGATTTGGGGAATCCAGTGGCATGTGTAATGCCAGAATGGGACCCACAGAACTGCGGTATCACTGTGTGATTGATGATGAGAGTGCAGAACTGATGAAGATGGCGTTTGATACCTACGGCCTTACTGCAAGAAGCTATGACCGGATTCTGAGAGTTGCAAGGACAATCGCCGACCTGGATGGCAGCGACAAGATTGCTGTTGACCATATTGCGGAAGCGATCCAATACAGAACGATAAATCTATAAAAGTGAGGAACGATTTGTGAAAGAGATTTTTCTTTTAAAGCTTGGTGAGATTGTGCTGAAGGGTGCAAATAAACGCCAGTTTGAGGATAAGCTGCGTCAGAATGTTCGTCGCCGCGTAAAACCCTTTGGAAATTTTGATGTATATATCATGCAATCCACGGTATATGTGGAGCCTATGGATGATGCGGCCGATTTGGATGGAGCATGGGAGGTCTGCCAAACTATTTTCGGACTGGCAAGCCTATGCCGCTGCAGAGCATGCGAAAAGAACCTGGACAGTATTTTTGAGACTGTTGAAGCATATTTAGGCGATGACTTGGATTGTGCTGCTTCCTTCAAGGTAGAGTCTAAGCGTGCTGATAAAGCTTTTCCCTTGACTTCCATCGCAATTTCCCAGGAAATTGGAGGCAGACTGGCTGAAGCACATCCCGATTGCAAAGTGGATGTACACAATCCTGCGTATACGGTGTATGTAGAAATTCGTGACATGGCTGCATATGTTCACGGTCCCGCTATTCCCGGTGCCGGCGGTCTGCCTACCGGTGTTGGCGGTCGTGCTATGTGTTTGCTCAGCGGAGGCATCGATTCTCCTGTTGCGGCATATATGATCGCAAAACGGGGCGTAGAGGTTGAGTGTGTTCATTTCTTCTCTTATCCTTATACTTCGCAGCTGGCAAAGGATAAGGTGATGGAACTGGCTCGCCTTGTTACTAAGTATTGCGGAAGAATGACGGTTAACATCGTTGGTTTTACG
>JAZNZG010000134.1:0-1685 GCA_045594825.1 Faecousia sp.
GATCTTGCCGCCGTCCATGCTGATGACCATGACCTTTACATCCTGACCCTCTGTCAGATGCTGACGGATGTCGCTGACATAAGTATTGGCAACCTCAGAAATATGTACCATGCCGGTCTGATTTTCCGGCAGTGCGATGAACGCACCGAAATTGGTGATGGATTTTACTTTACCCTCTAAAACGGCTCCAACGGTTAGCTCCATGTGTTACTTGTTTCCTCCATAAAAAGTTCAATCAACAGGATAGAAAAATTCCGCATCCGGGTCTACCAGGTCCAGCTCTTCCATGGCGATGCGTTTGATGCTTTTGACGGTGCCTGCCTGGGCGATGTACGCCTTAAGCTCCTGATTTTCCTGCTCCAGACGGGCGGCCTGGGCCCGCAGCTCGGCGGTCTCCTGCCGGGTCTGCCGGATGGAAAAATGGATGGTCAGCAGGGCTGCCGTAGCCAATACGATAGCCGCCAGGACAACGCACTTCAGCAGCGGTGAGCTGCGGCGATATACCAACCGGATCCGGCTGAATGGATTTTTTCGATTGGCCATGGTGGGTGCCTCCGGGTTTTCTCCAAAAGTGTTGACAGTAATACCAAATTATTGTACCCCATTTTTTCCCGGTTGCAAAGGGGAAATTTATAATTTTGCGGGAAATTTTGAAAAATTTTTGTACGGGCAGGAATATTATGGAGAAAATCCCTTCTATAAATATCCAAAAACTGGAAAACACAGGACGCAGGGGCTTTCCTGCTGTGGCCTCCCACACCGCCATGCCCAAAAACAAACCTGCGGTATAGCTCAGCCGTACATCTCCCCGACACAGGGCAAAGTTCAAATACAGCCAAACATAAAATGCGATGCCCATAAACACAAGATCGGTAAGATGGGGATGCTTTTGCCGGGGTGGACGCAGAAAGCCGTGGAGCAGGCCCAACAGGCAGCCCAAAAGAAAAGCACAGGCAAAAAGCCTTGCGGCGGTCTGTGGATCGGTCATCGGAACAACCGCTGCCACAAGCCCCGGTCCTGCCGGGTTTGCTGATAAATAAGGGCATTCACCGTGCCATCCACCGCTACCTGACCGCCCTCCGGAGACAGGGTTTTCAGCTGCAGCCCGGAGCCCTCTACGATCAGCGTCCCCAATCCGGTACGCAGCACCACGGCGGTGTCATCAAAGCTCACCACCTCCGTCACTCCGGTCATGGTAAGGCTTTTACGCTCGTTCAGCGTCAGCTTGTGGGGCAGTGCGATTTGTGTATCGGCCATGTCCATCCCTCCTTGTTAACCACTGCTTTAGTATACTATGTGGGGAGCAAGGGGGTTATGTTCGTTGACAGACCTCTTTTTTGGGGGTATACTGATTATAAATTCTGCTTTGGAGGTGAGGGCATGGTGCTGGAAGGACGGGAGATCCTGCCGGGTCAGACCGGACATGAAGCGGGCCGGAGGCTGCTGACGCAGATGTACCTGAAGCATACCGGAACTCCCATGCCCCGGATCCTGCTGACCGCCAGGGGCAAGCCCTGTTTTGAAGAGGGCGGGGTGCATTTTTCCATCACCCATACACCCCGTCATGTGTTCTGCGTGCTGGCGGAGCATCCTGTGGGCATTGACGCGGAGGAGCTGAGCAGGCAGTTAAAGCCGGGCCTGGCGGACAAGATCCTCTCCCCGGCGGAGCGGGTGCAGTATGAGGG
>JAZNZG010000135.1:0-2469 GCA_045594825.1 Faecousia sp.
TGCGTCCCAACCGCTTTTGCTCCACAAGATAATCGATGATGCCCAGCTCCGGATCCAGGAAGTTCTCCATGGTATTCTCATCCACATTGTGCAGCAGGTAAAAATCAAAATATTCTACACCGCACTTGCGAAGCTGACCCTCAAACATCTCCTTCGGAGCACAGCCGGGATCCCGTGCCAAAGAGCCGGGGTACTTGGTTGCAAGATACCAGCTTTCTCTGGGATGTTCGGCAAGCACCTTGCCGATGACCCGCTCAGATTCCTTGTTGTGGTAGAAATAGGCGGTATCGAAATAGTTGATGCCCTGGCTGATGCAGTGAGCGACCATTTCACCGGTTTGCTGCTCGTTGATGGTGCCGTCGGGATTGGTGGGCAAACGCATGGCACCAAGGCCCAAAAGGCTGAGTTTTTTGTCTTTGAACTGAGAATAGATCATACAGAAAGCTCCTTCCTGTTTTGTATAACATTATTGTAACGAAAGCATGGGGATGAATCAAGAAAAATCTTATGCAGGCACACATTTGTTTTTTGCAAAAAGTCTTTTCCTGTGGTAGAATAAAAAACCAAGGGGGCGATACCATGAAAAAAATCAAAATCACTGCAGTACGAAAGGCCTGTTATCCGGACCTTATGGAGCAGTACGAAAACCCCATAGAGCATACCTGCGATGTCCGGGAAGGACAGGTGTGGTATTCCTTAGACGGTGAAAAACCACAGGACTTGTGTGACAGTGCCTGGGACAGCATGGCTTTCTTTGTAAAGACCCTTGCTGCCGGTGGCGGCAATTTTTATGACGGCTGGATGAAGGATCCCTGCTCCGCCATGATCAGCTGCAACGACGGCTTTCGGCCGGTCAGCTTTTATATCGAAGTTGTGGAAAAATGAAAGAGGTGAAGCCTGTGAAGCCCCGTACAGACAATTATATGATCCAAGCAGCTCAGGCAAAGCAGCTGTTTCTGACCTATGACCAGCAGGAACTCATCGCCCGGTGCAGGCTGCGTTTCGATGAAGCGTATTTGTATACTGCCATGCTTTCAGATACATACCGCATTCACAGACAAACCGGCGATATGGAGCGGCTGCGAGGGAATACCTGGACAGACGGCAATTCCTTTGCCGAGGTCATGACCATACTGGACTGGCTTTGTGACAGCAGAGCCGACCGCTACATTACCGGCCGCTGGATCAATATTGTGACCCATGGCCACAATTTCCACAAGAATCTGCAGGAAGAGCAGCCTGACCCCAACGCAGAGCTGTTTGACCAAAATCCCCGGAGCTTTGGGGCAGCCTGTGAGTATTTGGGCGGCGAAAAATTCCCGGGTGCAGATATGAGCTATGCCATTGAACTGCTGGACGGTCTGCGGATTTTGGTGCAGCTGTGGCATGGCGATGAGGAGTTTTCTCCCCGGCTGCGATGCCTGTGGGACGAAAATGTGACCCGCTATCTGCGTTATGAAACCACCTTCTACGCAATAGGCCTGTTGATGAACAGAATCAAAGAACGAATGGCAGAAATGGCTGCTGGGAGCGACCTATGAGATATATTTTGGTAACAGGTGCATTTGGCGGCATGGGACAAAAGACGGTGGAGCTGCTGGCCGGTCAGGGCTTTTGCGTGTTTGCCCTGGACCGGAATGTGGGCAATCCCCGGAAAAATGTGATTCCCATTGCAGCCGATATTACCGATGAAAACAGCGTGATTGCTGCCTTTGAAACAGTAAAGAAAATAACGGATGAACTTTTTGCCATCGTTCATTTTGCCGGTGTATATATGCTGGATTCTCTGGTGGAAATGGAAAAGGAGACCTTTGCAAAAGCCTTTGAGATCAATGTCTTTGGTGCGTTTTTGGTGAACAAAACCTTCCTGCCGCTACTGAAACACGGCAGCCGCATCCTGATCACCACCAGCGAACTGGCAGCCCTGGATCCGCTGCCTTTTACGGGTATATATGCCGTGACCAAGAGCACGCTGGATAAATACGCCTATTCATTGCGTATGGAACTACAGCTACTGGGTATTTCCGTAAGCGTTCTACGTGCCGGAGCGGTGAATACTGGCATGCTGGGTGTATCCACCGATGCGTTGGACCGGTTTTGCGACAAGACCCGGCTGTACTCCTGCAACGCAAACCGTTTCAAAGCCATCGTTAACAGGGTGGAGGCAAGACATATTCCGCCGGAAAAGCTTGCTCAAAAGGTATGGAAGATCCTTAAAAAAGCCAACCCGGGATTTGCCTATGCCATTAACCGGAACCCGCTTCTCTTACTGCTGAACTGCCTGCCGAAGAGAATACAACTGTGGGCGATCAAACAGGTGCTGAAATGAAGACAGGAATATTATTTGGAAAGCATCGGCGTTTTCTACATGCTGTTTTTCTGCAGTTAATTTGGTGGACAGCTTGTATCCGTTGATTCTATCTCTTTATTTCATAGAAATCTGATTTGATGTGTTTTTGTGAGAGTATG
>JAZNZG010000136.1:0-2435 GCA_045594825.1 Faecousia sp.
GGGGGTGAGGAACATAGCCATGAAGCGGCCTTCCAGCTTGGGATTCTTCTCCATATTAGCGATCTCTGTGCAGGCTTCGGCAAAGTCCATCAGCAGCTTCTCGCCCAGGTTTGTATGTGCCATCTCACGGCCGCGGAAGCGGACGCTGACCTTGACACGGTTGCCTTCCTTCAGGAACTTCTGGGCGTTCTTGACCTTGGTGTTGAAGTCGTTGGTGTCGATGCTGGGGCTCATGCGGATCTCTTTGATCTCCACGACCTTCTGATTCTTCTTTGCTTCCTTTTCACGCTTCTTCTGATCGAAGCAGAACTTGGAATAGTCCATGATCTTACAGACGGGGGGAACCGCATTGGGAGAGATCTTTACCAGGTCCAAACCCTGCTCCTCCGCCATTTCATTGGCCTGGGCAGCAGACATGATTCCTAACTGGGCACCGTCGGCACCGATCAGGCGAACTTCCTTGTCCTGGATCTCCTCATTGAGCTGATGATCTAACTTGGCTATGGTAAGCACCTCCAATAATAAAACAAAAAACGCGGATGGGCAGTCCATCCGCATACTCGCACTATTCCCCTAAGGAAAAGCCGGAATATTAACCCCTTTGCATTCAGCTTGAGGTGAGGCGGATGTTCAGCCTTCTTTATTGCCTTGGTATTCTACCACAGTTTATTCATCTTGTCAACGGTTATTTATAGAAAAATCCGGGAAAAACCGTCTTTTTTCCCGGATTTCTATTTTCTTTAACGGTCCAGGTAACGGCAGGCCGCCATTGCAGCCACAGCACCGTCGCCGGATGCGGTCACCACCTGACGGATCTGCTTGTTGCGGCAGTCACCTGCCACGAAAACGCCCTCTGTACCGGTGGTGCAATCCTCTCCCGCGGCGAAATATCCCCGGTCATCCAGGTCTGCCAAGTGGGCAAAAATGTCGTTCTCCGGCACCAGACCTACCGCCAAAAATGCACCGTCCACAGCGAGCCTGCTCTCTTCACCGGTGACATCGTTACGCAGCCGCAGTCCGGTGAGGACGCCGTTTTCGGCTTCATAGCCGGTGACCAGGGTGCTGAACAGCACTTCCACATTTTCCTTTTCCCGGAGGAGCTGTGCCAGCTTTTCCTCACCTGTGAAGAAAGCCAGGTTCTGCACGATTGTAACCTTATTGCAGACTTCGCTCAGAAGCAGAGCCTCCTGCAACGCGGAATTGCCGCCACCGATCATGGCAGTATTTTGGCCTGCATAAAAAGCACCGTCACAGACGGCACAGAAGGAGATTCCCTTGCCGATCAGTTCCTGTTCTCCGGGAAGACCCAGCATGCGATGCTTAACGCCCACAGCCAGGATCACAGCCTTTGCTTCATACCGGCCGCCCTCTTCGGTACAGACGCAGAATATATCATCGTCCTTATCTACCTTTACAACATTTTCCAGCTCCACATCTGCACCCAGGTTCATTGCCTGTTCGGTGAGCTTGTCGGCAAATTCCGTGCCGCTGATCTGGATGGTGCCGGGAATGTTCTCCACCTTGGGAGAATAGGCGATCTGGCCGCCAAAGCCATTCTTCTCCATAACCAGAACGCTCTTGCCTGCCCGGAGGGCATATACAGCAGCCGTCAATCCGGCCGGACCTCCGCCTACAATGATAATATCGTACATATTTTCTCCTTCCGTACAGAAGGCCGGGCATACGCCCGGCCTTTCAGGTTTACAGGGATGCTAAGTATTTCTTGATTTCAGGAACGCTGTAATAATTTACATGATTCTCACCGTCGGTAACGACCAGGGTGGGGGCACCCTTGATGCCGTACTGACGGCACAGCTCTACATTTTCCTCTGCGATGAGCTTCTCGTAAGGAACGCCGGCCTTATTCAGCAGGTTTTCTGCCACACGGCAATTGGGGCAGGTCACCCGGGAGAACAGCAGTGCCTTGCCTGCAACCGCAGGAACAGGAACCTCCTCAACCGGTGCTTCCACAGGAGCGGGAGCTTCCTTCTTCAGCACGGAGGTGCCCACATTGTACACCTTGCGGTCCTTGAACTCCTGGCTCTTGCCGTCGTTCCAGTTCTGAACAGGACGGTAGTAGCCGGTAATGCGGCTGTAAACCTCGGTCTTTTTGCCGCAGGTGGGGCAGGTGTAAACTTCACCGGTGATATAACCGTGGTCTGCACAGACAGAATAGGTGGGGCTGAGGGTATAGTAAGGCAGCTTGTGATTCTCTGCGATCTTCCGTACCAGCTTGGCGGCAGCCTGCCAGTCGGGCAGCTTCTCACCCAGGAAGGCATGGAACACAGTACCGGAGGTATAGCGGGTCTGCAGCTCGTCCTGGATCTCCAGAGCGGTGAAGATATCCTCGGTGTAGCCAACAGGCAGGTGGGAGGAGTTGGTGTAGTAAGGCGTGCCGTTTTCGTTGGCGGTGATGATGTCGGGGTAACGCTCCT
>JAZNZG010000137.1:0-1842 GCA_045594825.1 Faecousia sp.
ATCCGCTCGATGATCAGCTCGTAGGTCATGATGCCATCAGCCGCGAAGGGCATCTCATGGAGCACGAAATAACGTACGGCGTCCACACCGAACAGTTCCACCAGATCGTCGGCATAGATCACATTGCCCAGGCTCTTGGACATCTTATCGCCCTTCACCAGCAGCCAGGGATGGCCAAAGACCTGCTTAGGCAGGGGCTCACCCATACTCATCAGGAAGATGGGCCAGTAGATGGTGTGGAAACGGACGATATCCTTACCGATCAGATGCAGGTCAGCGGGCCAGAACTTCTTGTAATGCTCGCTGTGGTTGCCGTCGGGGTCATAGCCGCAGAAGGTGATATAATTAGACAGGGCATCCAGCCACACATAGGTGACATGGCCGGGATCCACGGTAACGGGAACGCCCCAGGTGAAGCTGGTACGGGACACACACAGGTCCTGCAGACCGGGCTTCAGGAAGTTGTTGATCATCTCGTTCTTCCGGCTCTCGGGCTGGATGAATTCGGGATGCTCTTCAATGTGCTTCATCAGCCGATCGGCATACTTACTCATTTTGAAGAAGTATGCCTCTTCCTCTGCGTCCACGCACTCGCGGCCGCAGTCGGGACACTTGCCGTCCACCAGCTGGCTCTCGGTCCAAAAGGACTCACAGGGGGTGCAGTACTTGCCTTCGTACTTGCCCTTGTAAATATCGCCCTGCTCATACATCTTTCTAAAAATCTTTTGCACCTTTTCCTTGTGCACAGGATCGGTGGTACGGACAAAACGGTCGTAAGTGGTGTTCATCAGATCCCAGATCCGCTTGATCTCGCCTGCCACATTGTCCACATATTCCTGAGGGCTGATGCCGGCAGCTTCTGCCTTCTGCTGGATCTTCTGACCGTGCTCATCTGTACCGGTTTGGAAGTAGACATCAAAGCCTGCCTGCCGCTTATAACGGGCAATGGCATCTGCCAAAACGATCTCATAAGTATTGCCGATGTGGGGCTTTGCAGAGGTGTATGCAATTGCCGTGGAAATATAATAGGGTTTCTTTTCGCTCATTTTCTTTCCTCCTAATGAAAAATCGCCCTTGAAAAATCAAGGGCGACAATAATTGACGCGGTACCACCTTGTTCACAGCTTACGCTGCCTCAAAACGCTTTAACGGGCGTGCCCGGAAATGCCTACATATCGGCATCTCAGCTCCAAGACCATGTTCCGCAGCTTTCCCGTACCCACTCACACCTTACAGGGCTCTCTGACCGCTTCCGCCTGCGTACTCTTCTTTTCACAGCTTTTATCTCACCGGGTTATTATAGCCACAAAAAGGCACTTTTGTCAACCGATTTTTTCGGTTTTCTCCTGCTTTGTCAGCCAAATCGCAACCGCCACCGCACTGATGCCGCCGGCCAGTTTTCCCAGTATCACAGCAGGGAGCAATTCCGGGGCAAAACCTGCCGTAAATCCCAAATGATCACCGAAGACAAAGGCCGCGGAAACGGCAAAGGCGATGTTCACCACCTTGCCCCGGTTATCCATATCCTTTACCATACCGAAGGTGGCAATGGAATTTGCCAGGCTGGCGATGAGCCCCGCCGCAGCTGTGTCATTTACACCCAAAAGGGAGCCCAGCTTCATAAGGGGGTTTTTTAAAAGCTTGGTCACCACATACACCAGCGGAAATGCACCAGCCAGTACGATAGCGATGGCACCGACAGTCAAAAAGCCGTCCTCAACGGGAGCCATTCCGGGAATGATCTGGAAGCCGGTCAGTCCTTTCACAATAGCCGCCGCAAGACCGACGGTGATGATCACCACCACACCTTTACCGAAATAACCAAAGCCCTTTATCATTGTC
>JAZNZG010000138.1:0-3488 GCA_045594825.1 Faecousia sp.
CCCATTGTTAACAATCCCGGCTCTTACGCCAACGGCTATGATGTGATGATCGCCAAGCAGATCTGTGAAGCCAATGGCTGGGAACTGGAAGTTATGGCCATCGGCTGGGACGGCTTGACCCCCGCTTTGAATGCCGGGCAGATTGATGCCGTTATTGCCGGCCAATCCATGACCGAAGAGCGTATGGCAGAAGTTGATATGGCAGGTCCTTATTTCTACGCATCCATCGTTTGCGTCACCCAGAAGGACAATGCCCTGGCATCTGTTACCGGCATTTCCCAGTTGTCCGGCTCCTGCACTGCACAGACTGGTACCATTTGGTACGACTCCTGTTTGCCTCAGATCGAAGGTGCTGAACTGATGCCCGCATCCGAAACCTCTCCGGCCATGATTATGGCGGTTACCTCCGGTACTGTGGACTACATCTGTACCGATATGCCCACCGCTATGGGTGCCTGTGCTGTATACGACAACCTGGTACTGCTGGACTTCTCCGGCAGCGATGACAACTTCCAGGTTGATGAAGGCGAGATCAACATTGGTATCTCCGTTGTCAAGGGCAATACCTTCCTGAAGGATGCCATGGACGCAGTCCTCAGCGAGATGACCGTGGAGGATTTTAACAATCTGATGGACGAGGCGATCTCTGTCCAGCCCGAAATCTGATCATAATGGGAGGGTCATCACCCTCCCGTAACTTACCGGAAGGACTGAGCATATGGACAAGCTTGTAAAGCTCGTAGAGGATATTGGTAAGCTATGGCAAAACTACGAGGGTGCTTACTTTACCGGCATTCAAAACACCTTGATCCTGGCGGTGGCGGCAACGCTGGCCGGCTGCATCATCGGTCTTGTGTGCGGTATTCTCAATACCATTCCCTATACCAAACAGGATAATATTTTCAAACGCTTCTTTTTGAAGCTGATCCGGGTGCTTGTCCGTATTTATGTGGAAGTGTTCCGGGGTACGCCTATGGTGCTGCAGGCAGTATTTATTTTCTACGGACTGCCTTATTTTACAGATGGTGCTGTGGCTTTCAAGGGCATGAGCGGCATTTGGATCGCGGCACTGATCGTTGTTTCCATCAATACCGGTGGGTATATGGCAGAGTCCGTCCGTGGCGGCATTATCTCCATTGATCCCGGTCAGACGGAGGGTGCCAAGGCCATCGGTATGAACCATGTTCAGACTATGACACAGGTGATCCTGCCCCAGGCATTGCGGAATATCATTCCCCAGATCGGCAACAATTTCATTATCAACATCAAGGACACCTCCGTGATGTTCGTCATCGGGTTTGTGGAGTTTTTTGCCACCCACCGGAATATCGTAGGTGTGAATCTGCTGTATTTCCCCTCTGCGGTCATTGAGATGGTGGGCTATCTGACCTTGACGCTCCTGGCTTCTTTCCTGCTGCGTTGGGTGGAGCGGAAGATGGACGGTGCCGATAATTATGAGCTGGCCAGCGAGGACGCCCTTGCCATGGCAGCTGGTACTTACAGCCATCCCGACCGTGGAAGTCCCTTCGATGAGAAGAGCCGTGAATTCACCGCCGTAAAAGAACGGAAAAGAGAGCAACGTGAGAGAAAGCGGCAGGAACTGAAGTACGGCAGACCGAAAGGAGACCGCTGATATGGATAATATCTTGGAAATCAAGCATTTGGGTAAGGCTTTCGGCTCCCATGAGGTTTTGAAGGATATTGATTTTACCGTGAATAAGGGCGATGTGATCTCCATTATCGGTGCCTCCGGCTCCGGCAAGTCTACGCTGCTGCGTTGTATCAATTTGCTGGAGACACCTTCCTCCGGTGAGATTTTGTTTCACGGCAAGAATGTTGCCCACCGGCATGTCAATGCACCGGAGTACCGTAGCCATGTGGGTATGGTGTTCCAGTCCTTTAACCTGTTCAACAATATGACCGTGCTGGAAAACTGCATGGTTGGACAGATACAGGTGCTGAAGCGTAAAAAGGAAGAGGCCAAGGCTATTGCTTTGGAATACCTGCAGAAGGTAGGTATGACTCCCTATATCAACGCCAAGCCCCGGCAGATCTCCGGCGGACAGAAGCAGCGGGTAGCGATTGCAAGAGCATTGGCGATGGATCCCGAAGTTCTTTTGTTTGACGAGCCTACCTCTGCCCTCGACCCGGAAATGGTGGGCGAGGTCCTTACCGTCATGCAGCAGCTGGCCCAGGAGGGCATGACCATGCTGGTGGTGACCCACGAAATGGCATTTGCCCGGGATGTGTCCAGCCGCGTGGTGTACATGAATCAGGGCGTCATCTGCGAGCAGGGCAGCCCCGAAGAGGTTTTCAGCAATCCCCAGCGTCAGGAAACCAAAGACTTCCTGGCCCGCTTCAGAAATACATAAAAATTTCCGCCTGTGGTTTTCCACAGGCGGTCTGCTATTTTTTGTTGATTGCAAACAGAACAGCACCAAAAAATTTTTTCTCTTTGAGAAATCCTTGCAGGCTGGGGCCGTACCGGTCCGGCCCTGTGGAGGTTCGGTAGGTGTTGTAACCTACAAAGCCGTCCTCGGTGTGGTGCAGTGCTACGAAGTGGGCACCGTACTTATACTTTTTGACCCATCGATAAAAGAGAATGCATACATCAGCGTTTTTGGCCTCTTCATCGAATTTGGTGCGGTCAATGACCGTTTTTACCGGAAATCCCCACTTGCGGAAACACCAGGCAGGTCCAAACAGAACGGTGCCGGCATTGCCGTTGATGAGAGGCACCTGGTGCTCATAAAACCGGATCAGCTCTTCCGGCTTGGCCCGGTAACCCATAAGCCGCAAAGCGTTGTAGGTGGCGATCCAGCCGCATCCTGTGGCTGCACTGGAACGCAGACCGTACCGCCATTGCTCCTTGGGGATCCGGTGCTGATTGTAGATCAGATCGTCCATAGCTTACTTTGTAATGGGATGCTCTGCGATATAGTCATTCAAGATCGCAGCAGCGGTGTAGACCATACGAACGCAGGGACGGGTGGCGTAGTACTCCTCGGTTCTGGCACAGGGGACAGGGTCAGAGGGGGGATTTTCCAAGATCTCCCGGCAAACGATGCTTCCGGTGGCCTCTTTAAATTGACCGGCCAACTCCTGGATCATTTGGTAAACATCCTTCTTTTCTGTACTGGCCTCAGCGTCGTCATAACCGTACAGGCAGCTGGCCACAAAGGTCATGCCGCTGACTGCACCGCAAACTTCTCTCAAACGGCCGAAGCCGCCGCCGAAGCCGGAGATCATCCGGGCAGCGGTTTTTTCGTCTAAATCCATCAGGTCAGCAAAGGCTACTGCTACGGCCTGGGCACAGTTATAACCCTTTACAAATAATTCTGCTGCGTATGCTGCACGATCCATAGTATGTACCTCCAAGATTTTTCTTTTATTATACAGTAATGAAAGCCAAAAGAAAAGTCTTTTCTGCAAAAACACCCTCTGTGCCAAATGGCACAGAGGGTGTTTTGTTGGATTCTTACTTCAGG
>JAZNZG010000139.1:0-5383 GCA_045594825.1 Faecousia sp.
CCAAACCTGGCCTTCCTGGATCTCGCCGTCACCCAGCAGGGAGTACACACGGCAGGTCTTGCCTGCGTGCTTGGCACCCAGGGCCATGCCGGTAGCAACGCTAACGCCCTGGCCCAGAGGGCCGGTGGACATGTCAACACCGGGGACCATGTTCATGTTGGGATGGCCCTGCAGGTAGCTGTCGATGTGACGGAAGGTGGGCAGGTCGGATACGGGGAAAAAGCCGCGGTTTGCAAGAACGGAATACAGGCCGGGGGTGGTGTGACCCTTACTCAGAACGAAACGGTCACGGTCAGCCCACTTGGGATTGGCGGGGTCGATGTTCATTTCTTTGAAGTACAGGTAAGTGTACATTTCGGCAGAGGACAGGCTGCCGCCGGGATGGCCTGCCTTGGCACCGTAGGTGGATTCGATTACACCCATGCGGACCTTACAGGCAGTGATCTGCAGTTGCTTCTTTTCACTGGAAGTCATAATGCTCCTCCTTATTTTATTAAATGGCTGTTACAACAGACCATAATATACAAGCATATAATAACACCGAAAGTGCCGTTTTGCAAGGGATTTTGTGAAAAACTTGACAAGGCTGACGGGGGAAGGTATCATATATTCAGACCATTCCAAGGAGGCAGATTATGTTACAGGTTTTACAGCAGCGGTACAAGGCTTACCAGGAAATGTGTACGGCAGCCTGGAAACGCTCCAACTTTATGGATAATTTCCTGGGCACCAACAACGCAGCCAAGCGGCATCCCTGTCACGAGGAGTTTTATCAGGATGTTTTGAAGCTGGTGGAGGAGTATGCCGCCACCCAGCCCTCCTGCCAGGACGCCTTTGCGGTGTGCAGCTTCCTGCTGACGGAGCCGAAGAAATATAAGGACCGGGACTGCTACTGGTTCATGTATGTGATGGTGGGCTGTATCCGGGACCTGATCCCCTTTATGGACAAGCAGACCTGCCAGCAGCTGCTGCAGCTTATGGACGCCACTTACAAAAAGCGAGAGCGTATGCCCGTCCAGGAGGATACATACAAAAAGCTGAAAAAGGCAGCCAAATAAAAAGTTGAAACGCAGGTATAACGAAAGCCTCCCTTTACACAAGGGAGGCTTTAGCTATGGGGGGAATTATTTGGGATAGCGGGCCGGCAGGAGCTTGGCCTTTGTCAGAGCGGTGAATACCAGGGGAATCAGCACCAGCTGGATCACGATGCCGGGAATGCCCGCCACCAAGCTGGTGGTGACCCAGGCGAAGGGTGCGGTGCCGGGGGAGAAGATCAGACTCTTGGCAAGGCCGGAGAGGATCCTGCCTGCCACCATAGCGGTGGCCATGCTGATGTACAGGTCGGGAAGTGCCTTGCCGGTGTGGATGTATTTCATACACAGGCCGGTGACGCAGCCGTACATGGCACACTCCACCATCATGGACGGGAGCATGGCTGCCGGGGGCATGCCTGTAAGGAGGCTGGACAGCAGCGGGCCTAAGCAGCCGCAGATAAAGCCGAAGGGCCAGCCGCACATCAGACCGCACAGCAGTACGGGAATGTGCATGGGCAGGAAGATGGTGCCGGCGTTCTGAATGGCATGGAATGCCATGGGCAGCACCACGCACAATGCCCCGCACAGGGCGGTGTAGACGATTCGTTTCGGGTAGGACAGTTTCATTTCGGTGGCCTCCTTTTTCTTTGTGGTGCCATTATACAACACACAAATGCGGCACGGAAGCCGGGTGGGGGGATAAAATTTTCAATAAAAATGAAAAATAATAACCATCAACTGTCAACTGTCAGCTCCCTCTTGCGTACACAGAGGGGTTTGTGTTAGAATAGAAAAAAACAAGGAGGGATACTTATGATTTCACAGGAAATTTGCCGGGATGTACTGCATGCGGCCATGGCCACCGGTGCAGACTATGCCGAGCTGTACGCCAACCGTACCTTAAATCATACCGTAACCATGATCGCCAGCAAGGTGGAGACGGTGAAGGACACCGTTATCGCCGGTGTGGGTATCCGGGTCTTTAAGGGTCTGCGGAGCGTCTACGCCACCACCGTGGATACTACCCGTGAGGGTCTGATCCGCTGTGCACGGCAGGCTGCCGGAGCATTGGGCGAGGGCAGTGCCGCCATTGACATCGTGCTGAACGAAAAGAAGATCTGCGACATCCATCCGGTGCGTATCGTTCCTGCCGACAGCTCCAACCGGCAGAAGGTGGAGCTGTTGAAGGAGGGCTATTTTGCCGCCAAAGAATATGACGACTGTATCAGCCAGGTCTCCGGCAACCTGCTGGATGTGGATCACAACATCCTGGTGGCCACCAGCGAGGGCTTGTATGTGCAGGACCGGCAGATCCGCACCCGTATGACCATCTCTGCCGTGGCGGAGCTGGCCGGTGAGACGCAGACCGGCTTCTTCGGTCCCGGTGCCCGGAAGGGTTTGGAATTTTTTGAGGAAATGGAGCCCCGGAGCGTGGGCATCAAGGCCGCGGAGCAGGCAAAGACCATGGTCCATGCCGGCTACTGTCCCGCGGGCGTGATGCCGGTGGCTTTGGCAGGCGGCTTCGGCGGCGTGGTGTTCCACGAGGCCTGCGGCCACTCCCTGGAGGCTACCTCCGTTGCCTACGGCAACTCCCAGTTCGCGGGAAAGCTGGGGCAGGTCATCGCCAACGAAAAGGTCACCGCCATTGACGACGGCACCATTCCCGGTGCCTGGGGCAGCATCAACATCGACGATGAGGGTACGCCCGCACGGAAAAATGTCCTCATTGAAAAGGGCGTGCTGAAGGGCTACATGGTAGACAAGATGGGCGGCCGGAGAATGGGCATGGAGCCCACCGGAAGCTCCCGGCGTCAGCATTACGGCCTGGCTCCCACCTCCCGTATGACCAACACCTACATCGCCCCCGGCGATGATAAGAACGAGGACATCATCGCCTCCATGGAGTACGGCCTGTATGCCAAGAGCATGGGCGGCGGCTCTGTCAATCCCGTCACCGGCGAGTTCAACTTTGCCGTGGACGAGGGCTACATGGTACGAAACGGCAAAATTTGTGAGCCGGTGCGTGGTGCCAGCCTGGTGGGCAAGGGCAGCCAGGTGATCCGGGACATCGACATGGTGGGTACGGATATGTTTATGGGTCAGGGCATGTGCGGCAGCCAAAGCGGCAGCATCCCCACCAATGTGGGTCAGCCCTTGATCCGCATCAAGTCCATCACCGTCGGCGGAAGATAAAATGGAACGCGACAGCAAATTGAAAGCCAACGCACAAAGCCTGCGTAAAAATATGACCAAAGAGGAAAATTTGCTTTGGTACAATTTCTTGCGGAAGTATCCACTGCAGTTTCGCAGACAGTATATCATCGGCAGTTACATTGTGGATTTTTATTGCCACAAGGCAAAGTTGGCGGTGGAGCTGGACGGATCGCAGCATTATACGCCCCAACAGCTGGAAAAAGATGCAGGCAGGACAAAGCATATGGAATCTTTGGGCATACGGGTCTTGCGATTTACAAATCTGGAAGTTTTGCAGCAGTTTCAAGCAGTATGCCAGGCTATCCACGAGGAAGCACAAAACAGCTTCTCCCGGGGAGAAGCTGGCAGCGAAGCTGACTGATGAGGAACGCGGGCAGTAAGCTGATAAACGGTATGCAGTACAGACTTGCTGGCTGTCGCCGTTCCTCATCCGCCCCCTTCGGGGGCACCTTCCCCCCGGGGGAAGGTATTAAGGGAAAGGAGCATGGATATGAATTTTAATGAATTTAAGAAACTGGTGGTGGCCAGGGCGGAGAGCCTGGGGATCACCGAGTATGAATTGTATTATCAGAGTGCGGAGTCCCTGGAGGCCCGCATCTTCCGTCACGAGGTGGACGGCTTCACCTCTTCCCGGGAGGGCGGCGTGTGCTTCCGCTGCATCTGGGACGGGAAAATGGGCTATTGCTCCACCCAGGAGCTGTCTGCTGTCCAGGCGGAATTTATCGTGGAGCGGGCCTGTGACAACGCCTCCTTTGTGGAAAGCGAGGAGCCGGTATTTTTGGCATCGGGTGGGCAGGAATATGAAAATATCGCCCCCTCCGGTGCACAGGAGCCATCTGCCGATGAACTCATCGCCCTGGCTCTGGACACCCAGCGGAAAATTTACGATGCCGACCCCCTGGTGGTGGACGGCTCCATGACCCTGGCGGCGGCAGAGAAAAGCTCGCTGGCCATCACCAACTCCAAGGGCCTGGATGTATATTATGAAAATACCCTCAACATCCTCATGGCGGAGGCCGTGGTGGAAAAAGACGGGGAGAAGGGCAACGACTACACCCTGAACGCCCAGCCCTTTGGCGTCATGGACCGGGAGGCTATGGCCAAAGAGGCTGCCCAAAAGGCCTTGCTGGGTCTGGGCGGTGAGCCTGCTCCCACCGGCAGCTATCCGGTGGTGTTCGCACCCAAGGCGGTGTCCGGTCTGCTGACGGTGTATTCCTCCATTTTCTCCTCCGAGGCAGCCAACAAGGGTCTGTCCCGGCTGGCAGGCAGAGAGGGCGAGGCCATCGCGGCACCCATCGTGACCATCATCGACGACCCCTTCTGCCCCTTAAGCCCCCAAAAAATGCCCTTTGACGCAGAGGGCAGCCCCACCTGCAAAAAGAATGTGGTGGAGCAGGGCGTGCTCAAGACCATGCTCTACAACCTGAAGACCGCGGCTTTGGCTGGGAAAAAGACCACCGGCAACGCCGCCAAGGCGGGCTACGACGCACCGGTGGGTCTGCGGCCCTTTACCATGTATTTCGCTCCCGGTGAAATGTCTGAACAGGAGCTGCTGGCCAAAGCGGGTCAGGGCGTATACATCCACGACCTGCAGGGTCTGCATGCGGGAGCAAGCCCCGTCACCGGCGACTTTTCCCTGCAAAGCTCCGGCTTCATGATCGACGACGGCAAGCTGACCCGGGCGGTAAAATCCTTTACCGTAGCCGGCAACTTCTATGACATGCTGCGGCATATCGTGGCTCTGGCAGATAATTTGGAGATACCCAACGCCATGGGACAGACCGCCTTCGGCGGCCCCAGCATCCTGGTGGAGGGCTTGTCCGTTGCAGGTAAATAAAAAATAGAGGAGAGCAACGGCTCTCCTCTTTTTATTGTCAACGGTTCACTTCTGCGTCGATGGCGGCACGGATGCGGTCTTGCACCATGTCTGCAAGCTGGGCAGGCTTCATGTCCCGGTATTCCTCGTAAGTAATGGGGTCCAGGAAGGACAGCCGGACGGTCATGGGGTGGCAGCCCTTTTGGTCAAAGGCCGCGAAGCTGTTTACAAAGGCCATGGGCACCACGGTGCATTTTGACTTGGTGGCACACCGGAAGGAGCCGGCATGAAAGGGATTCATTTGGTTGCCCTTTCGGCT
>JAZNZG010000140.1:0-10511 GCA_045594825.1 Faecousia sp.
CGGAAATCGACGCACTTGAGGAAGCCCGTACAATTGCTAAGAAGACAAAGAATTTTGCCGAGGCAGATCGAATCCGTGACGAACTGAAAGCCCATGGCATTGAGATCATAGATACGCCTCAGAGAACAAAGTGGAGAAAAGTATGAAGCTTTTGATTTTGGATGGCAATAGTGTGATCAACCGGGCGTTTTACGGTGTTAAGCTGCTAACGACCAGGGAAGGTCTGTACACCAATGCCATCTATGGCTTTTTGAACATTTTGGAGCGTATGGAAAAAGAGGAGCAGCCGGAGGCAGTTTGCGTTGCCTTCGACCTCCACGGTCCGACTTTCCGACACGAAAAGTACGAAGGCTATAAAGCGACCCGTCATGGCATGCCGGAGGAACTGGCACAGCAGATGCCGATTATGAAACAGGTCCTGAAAGCCATGAATATTCCCATTTATGAATGTCAGGGTTGGGAAGCAGACGATGTCATCGGTACTGTTGGCAGGATCTGCAGCAACAATGACTGGGAATGTGTGGTGGTGACCGGCGACCGGGACAGCCTGCAGCTCATTGATAAAAATGTCCATGTAAAGCTTGTTGTTTCCAAGCCTGGACAGACCACTGCAACGCTGTATGATGTGGAGACTTTCCGCAATGAGTACGGATTTGATCCTCCTAAAATGGTGGATCTGAAAGCACTCATGGGCGACAGCTCTGATAATATTCCCGGTGTTGCCGGTGTTGGCCCCAAGACCGCAACGGAGTTGCTGCTGAAATTCGGCTCCTTGGACGGTGTATATGAGAATCTGAACGATCCCTCCATCCGTCCCAAACTCCGGGAAAAGCTGGAGAACAGCCGTGACAATGCATATCTGTCCTATGACCTTGCGACAATCCGCTGTACTGCACCCATCGATTTTGAGCCTATGGATGCACTTGTGCGTCCATATAACCGAGGGGAACTTTATAAACTGTTTCAGAAACTGGAATTTGTCCGGCTGATTGACAGATACGGTCTGAGAGGTGTGGAGATAGAAGAAATTAAGCCGGTGAAGCAGTGTACGTCTTTGCCGTGTGTATCCGACTTACCGGATTATTGTGAAGGCTATGCCTTGTATCTGGCACCGGACGGCTCCGTGGGCGTTGCCTGGCAAGATGGTGTCTGTGCTGTCACCCCTATGGAATCCATAAGCCTTGTGCCGCTTCTGATGAACAGTACCGGCGGAGTATGCCATGATTTAAAAACCACACTTCATGCTTTGGATGAAATGGGTCTGCCGCATGGTCAGTTTGATTTTGATACTGCCCTGGCAGCTTATGATTTAAATCCTTCTCAGTCGGATTACCCGGTATCAAAGCTGGCTACGACCTTTTTGGGCACAACTGTTGCAGACGGTGATGCTGCAGCCTGTGCCGAAGCCATTTGGAATCTGCGGTCAATTTTGGAAGAAGAACTTGAAAAGAATGAAATGGCATCTTTGTACCGTGACATTGAACTACCGCTTTGCCCTGTTCTGTACAAAATGGAGCGTGCCGGTGTTGCCATCGATAAAGAACAGCTTACGCAGTTCGGGCAGATGCTGTCACAGAGGATCGATGATTGTGAAAAGCTGATCTTTTCATATTCAGACGGACCGTTTAACATTAATTCCACCCGTCAGTTGGGTGAGCTTCTGTTCGATAAGCTGGGACTTCCTCCGGTTAAAAAGACCAAGACCGGATATTCAACCAATGCTGATGTGCTGGAGAAGCTGAAAAACAAGCATCCCATCATTCCAGCGATCATGGACTACCGGATGCTGACCAAGCTGAAGTCAACCTATGCCGACGGCCTTATGAAGGTGATCGGTGATGACGGACGCATCCGTACAACATTCCAGAATCTGGTGACTGCAACAGGACGCCTGTCTTCTACTGATCCCAACCTGCAGAACATTCCTGTCCGCACCGATTTGGGTGCTGAGATCCGCAGAATGTTTATACCGAAACCGGGTTGTGTCCTGGTGGATGCGGACTACAGTCAAATTGAATTGCGTGTTTTGGCTCACATTGCCAATGATAAGACCATGCAGGAGGCTTTTGCGGGCGGTATGGACATCCATACTGTGACGGCATCACAGGTATTCGGTGTTCCTGCCGAAAGCGTAACGGCCCTTCAGCGGCGTCACGCGAAGGCTGTGAACTTTGGAATCGTGTACGGCATCTCTGAATTCTCCTTGGCTGAGGATATTGGTGTTACCCGCTACAAGGCCAAGGAGTATATTGACAGCTATCTTGCCAATTATCACGGTGTTCGTGACTATATGAAGCAGGTGGTAAATGATGCAAGACAGATCGGTTACACCCAAACCATGTATGGTCGCCGCCGTTATATACCGGAACTGAAAAGCAGCAACTTTAACATCCGGCAGGGTGCTGAACGTATCGCACTGAATACACCCATCCAGGGAACTGCTGCTGACCTTATCAAGCTCGCCATGATCCGTGTGGATGCAGCACTGACCCGCGAATATCCTCAGGCGAAGCTTTTGTTGCAGGTCCATGATGAGCTGATTGTGGAATGTCCCAAAGAAATTGCCCCTCAGGTCGCAAACCTTGTAAGCAGAGAAATGGAACAGGTTGCCCGGCTGAATGTGCCTTTACAGGCAGATGCCAAATGGGGCAACAGCTGGTATGAGGCAAAATGATGGAATATATAAAAATGAATAAATCTCATGCCGAAGCCATGGCTGCTTTGGAGCGGGAGTGCTTTTCTGATCCTTGGAGCGTCAACGCTTTTTTGTCGGAGTCTGAAAATCCGCTGTCTTTATGGCTTGTTGCGATGGACGGTGAGCAGCTTGCAGGTTATGTGGGTTCCCAGTCAGTACTTGGCTGGGCGGACATGATGAATTTGGCTGTTGCCCCAATGTATCGCCGACAGGGCG
The DNA here is from genome assembly GCA_045594825.1 of Faecousia sp. GTDB lineage: Bacteria > Bacillota > Clostridia > Oscillospirales > Oscillospiraceae > Faecousia. Next base: position 2,912 of record JAZNZG010000140.1, read on the forward strand.
TTGCAAGGGAATTGATTTCCCTCCTGATTTCGCAATTACAGGACGATAAAGTGTCCTGCCTTACCCTAGAGGTGCGGGAAAGTAATACTCCTGCGATTCATTTATATGAGAGCATGGGATTTTTACAAGTGGGACGCCGCAAGAATTACTACCATGCACCGAAAGAGGATGCTTTGATCTTGAGAAAGGAGTGGCAGATTTGAATATACTGGCTGTTGAATCATCCTGTGACGAAACTGCCATTGCAATCGTTCGGAATGGACGCCAGGTACTGACAGATTGTATCGCATCTCAAGTTGATTTACACCGAATTTACGGCGGTGTTGTACCGGAAATTGCGTCCAGAAAGCATATTGAGGCCATATATGCCCTTGCAGACGAGGCATTGGAGCGATCCGGTCTTACCCGAAAGGATATTGATGCGGTTGCTGTCACTTATGCACCGGGTCTTATTGGTGCAGTGTTGGTTGGTGTGAACTTTGCCAAGGCAGCCGCTTTGGCACTTGGGGTGCCACTGATTCCTGTTCACCATATTCGCGGCCATATAGCTGCCAATTATTTGGCATATTCGGAGCTAAAGCCGCCTTTCCTGTGTCTTGTTGTTTCCGGTGGGCATACCATGATCGTGGATGTTCAGGACTACACTCAAATGCGGATTTTGGGTACAACCCTGGATGATGCTGCCGGCGAATGTTTTGATAAGGTGGGACGCGTACTGGGTATGCCATACCCCGGTGGGGCAGCACTGGACAAGGCAGCATCTCTGGGTGATGAAAGTAAATATACTCTGCCCCGGTCCAAACCCGGAGATAATCCCTATGACATGAGTTTTTCCGGACTTAAAACTGCAGCATTAAACCTGATTCATCATGCAGAGCAGATAGGGGAGGAACTGGATATTAACAGTCTTTGTGCCGCATTTTGCGGTGCGGTTTCGGATACGCTGATCCCGAGAGTGGTTATGGCTCTGGAGGAGACAGGACATAAAAAAATCGCTGTTGCCGGTGGTGTAGCAGCAAATTCACGTATCCGCCGTGACATTCTTAACGCCGCAGAAAAACTGGGTGCGGAGGTTTATATGCCCCCACTTTCTCTGTGCGGAGACAATGCGGCAATGATCGGCTCACAAGCTTATTATGAGTATTTGGCAGGCAATATAGCAGGGATGGAACTGAATGCTTATGCCACAAAATCCATACTTGGTGAGGCAATATGATATAAAATGCAGGAGAGTAAACATTCTCCTGCATTTTAACATAGTGTGCGTATTCATTCGGTTATGCATAGCCATATATGCATATAAAATATACATGCATATTTTGTTTGGCCATTTCCAAAACAATGTTAAAACCGGGTATTTTTTGGAAATTACTGCATGCTCTCCTGTGGAAAAGTCTGTGGAATGTGTGTATAACTATTTGTATGTAATGCAAATATCAGTGGATTCTGTTGATAGATTTCCTTCAAAAATGAAATTTCATTAAATTTTTGCAGCCATTGACATATTTCTTTTGCTGACTATAATTAGTTTCAAACGACCACCCGAGGTGTGATGAATGTTGAAAATATACAACGATTTTATCGGTCTTAATATTCCTGGCCTGCTTGATCTTTATCAAGAATCGATGAAAATGGCAGCAAAGCAGGAAGGTATCAGCTTGCGTCAGGCGGAGGATTCTTTTATAGATTATTTGAGAAATGATTTCTTTTCATGCCGTGATTCTTTTTATGCAGTGCTGACAAGGGAAAACAAATATATGAGTGCGGTGCGAATGGAACCACATCTTGACGGCTGGCTGCTTTCCGGCTTGGAAACACATCCAGAACACAGAAGTGCAGGGAATGCGGAGGAGCTGATCAATCAAGTTTTGCTGCAGGTATGTAATGGCCCTGTGTATGTGCATGTTCATAAAAAGAATCCAGCATCCCTGGCAGTACACAAAAAATGCGGCTTTGAGGTCATCAGTGATTATGGAAAGCTTTTGGACGGAACGGTCTCCAGAGAATACTGTACACTCATAAATAGAAATGCCCACTCAGCTTGAGTGGGCGTTTCCTTATGTGCGATACTTTTCTACTAAATACTCAATTGCCTGTCGATAGCCGTCAAGCCCCTGTCCCTTGATAGTCTTCTCACAGTAAAGACCGGGGTAGGAGATCTGACGGAAGGGCTCCCGTGCAGCTACATCGGAAATATGTACTTCAACAGCAGGGAGTCCCACTGCTTTTAAAGCATCCAGGATCGCAACAGATGTATGGGTATATGCAGCAGGATTGATGACAATACCATCAACATTTTTATAGGCTGCCTGGATTTTGTCTACAATGTAACCTTCGTGGTTGGACTGAAATTGCTCGATCTCAACGGACAGGGAATCAGCCGTGTTTTCAAGCAGTTTCAGTAAATCCTCGAATGTCTGCTTACCATAAATATCCGGTTCACGGATACCCAACATATTGATATTGGGACCATTGATTACAAGGATCTTCATAAGAAAGCCTCCGTCTTAAGAATCTCTGTTGCCGCATCATCCGGGCAGCGGTTGTTGTAGATGACCCGGTCAGCGAAGTGCCGGTACATGGGCTGCCGCAGAGTATACATCTGTTGCAGGTTGCTTTTTTGTGAAAGCGGCCGGCCCTCAACAGGAAGTTCGTTTATATCTCTCTGCAGCCAATAGATCGTTCCGTTTTGGTGCAGAAGCGGGTAATTTTTATCCACGGTCACGCAGCCGCCGCCGGTGGCAATTACAAGGCATGATTCTTTGCCAAGCTGCTCAAGCACTTTTGTTTCCAAGGCTCTAAAGCCGCTTTCTCCGTACTGCGAGAATATTTCAGGAATAGAGATACCGGCTAATTCTTCGATCCGGCTGTCAGCATCAACAAATTTTTTGCCGCTCATTTCAGAAATCAGCTTTCCAACAGTTGACTTGCCGCATCCGGGCATACCGATCAGTACAATATTCTCCATTTTTCTACGGAGAATGCGATGGATCCTGTCTATGGCACTGTTATCGATTTCGGTTCCGGCGAACCATTGAGCACTTTCTTTTGCCTGAGCCACTAACATCCAAAGACCGTTAATGGCTGTTAAACCCGCTGCCTCTGCATCCATGATGAGTTGTGTGCGTGCGGGATTATATACTACATCCAACACACCATCCAGTGCGGGGAACAAGGAAATGTCCACAGGACTGACACCCGCATTGGGGTACATGCCAACAGGGGTTGTATTAACAATTACAGAAGCATCTTTGTGTTTTGCAAGGTTTTCGTAATTATTTTCTCCTGAGCGGGAGATAATGACGACCTGTGCACCCAGCTCCTGAAGGACGGCAGTAGCAGTATTGGATGCACCGCCGCTACCTAAAACAAGAACTTTTTTTCCGTTTACTTGCAGACCACTTCTGACAACAAGGGAAGAAAAACCGAAATAATCGGTATTATGACCCAGTAAAGACCCGTCGGGACGGCGTATGATGGTGTTTACAGCACCAAGCCTTTTTGCACAATCTGTCAGCTCATCACAGAAGGGTATAACCGATTTTTTATAAGGAATAGTCACATTCAGTCCAACAAAATCGCCACTTTGAAGGAAGTCCTTCAGTTCATCAGGCTTCTTTTCAAAAAGGTCATAGGAATAGTCGGCAAGGTAACTGTGAATCATTGGAGAATAGCTGTGGCCAAGCTTTTCTCCTAAAAGACCGCATTTCATTAAACCACCTCAGAATAGCTGCCCAAATACTTAAATTCCTCGCAAAGGTCATCCAGTTCACACATGAGCTGCACAAACTCATCAGAGTAGATGGAGGGAGCAAGATCGAAATAGAACATAAACTCAAAGTCACGATCAGGAATGGGGCGAGACTCCAGCTTTGTTACATTGATTCCCAAGGTATACATTCTGGCAAGAACCTTGTAAAGAGCACCGGGTTTGTGGTTTAGAATCATCATTATGCTGGTTTTGTCGGAGCCAGGATAGATCTCCAGGTTCTTGCTGATGCAGATAAAGCGGGTGCGGTTATTGCCCTTGTCTTGTACGGAGTCCTTAAGGCTGATCAAACCGTATAGCTCTTCACATGCACGGCTGGACAGTGCTGCGATGTCCTTGCGGGAGGATTGTGCTACCATACTGGCTGCAACAGCAGTATTCTCCACAGGGATTATCTTGATATTCGGATGGCTGCTTAAAAATTCAGAACATTGGTTGATTGCTTGCTCATGAGAATAAATTTCGGTAATGTCCTCAATCTTAGTGCCGGGCTTTGCCAACAAATTATGATCGATCTTCAGCCGGAAAGTTCGCACAATGGAGAAGTTATGCCGCACCATCAGGTCATAAACCTTCTTTACAGAGCCGGCAGTGGAGTTTTCAATGGGCAATATGCCATACTGGCACAGGCCTTGCTCAATTGCATTGAAGATTGCTTCAAAGCTCTTGAAGTACATGATAAAAGGATTCTTGAAAATCTTTTCGCAAGCGATTTGGGCATAAGCACCTTCAACACCCTGACAGGCTACCATAGGAGACTGGGGGAACAGCTTGGGGGTGTTCTCAATGGAATCTGTGATCTGCTGATGCAGGGGAGTAGTCTCGAGAGTACATTTGCTCTGATAACTTCTACTCAGCTCAAAGAGCATGGAATAAAGCACCCGTGTGTAGTTTGCCATATCGGGCTCAATATCCTTAGTGATCTGCTGCAGGATTTCCCGCTCTCGTGCAGGCACATTGATAGGCAGGTTATTCTCTTTTTTATAGGCAGCGATTTTCCCTGAAAGATGCATACGCTGCACAAATAACTGCACCAGCTGTTGGTCAATTGAATCGATTTTGCATCTGCATTCCTGTAAAGTCATTTTCTTTTCCTCCTATTATCCCATAAGAAGTGCATCATATATAGCTACAGCCGCGGCAGCTTCGATGACAGGAACTGCTCGTGGTACGATACAAGGGTCATGACGGCCCTTGATTTCCAAGACTTTTTCTTCCATAGTGGACAGAGAAATACTTTTCTGTTGCTTTGCAATCGAGGGGGTGGGTTTGATGGCAGTTTGGAAGACCAGGGGCATTCCGTTGGTGATACCTCCCAGTATACCACCGGCATTGTTTGTTATGGTCACGACCCTGCCATCCTGAATAGTAAAAGCATCGTTATTCTCACTGCCAAGCATATAACTGCCGCTGAATCCGCTGCCGAAGTCCAATCCCTTTACTGCGGGTATGCCGTATATAATCTGTGCAATGCGACTTTCCATACCATCAAATAAAGGCCCTCCGATGCCCGCAGGAATACCCGTGACAATACACTCGATCAGACCGCCAACACTATCTCCGTCAGCCCTGGCTTGCGAAATCTTTTCCCGCATTTTTTGGCCTGCTTCCCGGTTAAGAACAGGGAAGGTCTTATCGATAGAATTGAAATCCGGGTTGAGCCAATCTAAGTATACAGGCTCGTCCACAACACCGCCAATTGCCACAATATGTGCTGCAATACGGATATTACGTTCTGCAAGCCATTGTTTACACAAACCGCCGGCAATACATAACGGAGCTGTGAGTCTGCCTGAAAATTGACCGCCACCGGACATATTTGCTTTGCCGCCATATTTCACATAGGCAGTATAGTCTGCATGACCGGGACGGGGGCAGTCCCTTAAGGCTTCGTAATCACCGGAGCGGACATTGGCATTCCGGATAATCGCGTGGATGGTATCCCCGTTTGTGTATCCATTTTCAATTCCCGAGGAAAATTCCGGAATATCTAGTTCCCGGCGAGGGGTGGAAAATTCATTTTGACCGGGGGCTCTGCGGTTCATGAAAAGCTGAAGTTCCTCAAGATCTACTTTCATGCCGGCGGGAATTCCCTCAAGGGTCATACCGATGAACGGGCCATGAGACTCGCCAAATATGGTAAGTTTGATGTTTTCACCGTAAGTGCTGCTCATATTGACCTCCTAATCTGCGGTATTCCTGCCAAAAAGCGGGATAGGATTTAGCAACGCATCCGGCATCCAAAATGGTAACAGGGGCGTTGGCAAGGGTTGCGGCAATTGCTGCAGACATTGCGATGCGGTGATCGTTGCAGCTTTCTACTGACCCGCCATTGAATTTGCCGGGATAAACCACTAATGCACTACCGGTATCTTCTGCGTGGATTCCCAATCCGGAAAGCATTGCAACTGTGGATGCAACTCTATCTGACTCTTTCAACCGCAACCGACCAATATCTCTAAAGACAGCACCGCTGTTCGCGGCAGCTACGACAGATAATATTGGAATAAGATCGGGAATATCCGCTGCGGAAAAGTCACAATATCCTTGTGAGAGCTGTGCCATTAAAGCGTCAGCACAGCGATCACCCTGAAAGGATGTAAGATTCAGACCGGAAACCTCCACAGAGCTACCTGTGGCTTTTGCAGCCAGGAAAAAAGCGGCATTGCTCCAATCACCTTCAACACAGATTCTGCCGGGAGAAATTAAAGGAAGTCCTCCGGTTACGGAGTATCCCTCTGTGACCTTTCCAAACACCGACAGGGCATGCTGTGTCATTTCTACATAGGGCCTTGATTCAAGTGTTCCCGTAATATTTAAACTGCTTCTGCCGTCCATGATCGCCATTGCAAACAGCAGACCGGAAACAAATTGGCTGGAAATGCTGCCGTCCATTACATAGTTGCCGTGTCTGAGTTTACCTGTACAATGTAGCGTGTTATGATCTGTTCTTGAAAGGCTGCAGCCCATACGCTCCATTTCTTCCCATAATGGGGACAGCGGGCGACAGGGAAGTCTGCCCGACATACGGAATGAAGCAGCTACACCCAGTGCTCCAACAACCGGCAGCAAAAAGCGGAGGGTAGAGCCGCTTTCACCGCAGTCCAGGCAAGCGTTGGAAGGGATTTCTTTTAAGGGTGCGACTTCATAGCCAGTATCGGTACGGGAAATTGTGGCACCCAATGCGTTCAGGCAAGCCACGGTTGCTTCTATATCCCGGTTGGTTTCCGGACAGAAAAGGCTTGTTGGACGGTCAGCAAAGGCGGCACAAATCAACAGTCGGTGTGCCTGTGATTTTGACGGTATGGCTGCAACGGTGCCGGACAATTTTCCGGGGTAAATGGTAATGTTCATAATTATAATCCAGTCTCAATAAAGGCTTGTAGGGAAGAAACGGGAATGGACTGAATGATACAGTTTCCAATTCGTTCCGGAACGATCATATTTATGGTTTTGCCGAAACGCTTTTTATCGGAAAGTGCAGTATCATACAATTCCGTAGCAGAAAAATGTGTCTTTATGGGCAAACCGAATTTTTTCAGTAGGCTACAAATGCGGTCTGCTGTGTTCTGTGTGCAGATTGTTCCGGATGCGGAACGGGCGACAACTGCCATGCCCAAAGAAACGGCTTGTCCGTGAGTAACGGTAAAATTACTTCTTTTTTCAATGCTGTGTCCAATGGTGTGGCCTAAATTCAGCTTTTGACGCAGTCCTGTATCAAACTCATCCTCGGCAACCACATCTCGCTTTAATTCCACACATCTGGTGATAACCGGTACGCGGTCAAAGTCCAGACCTTGCTCTTCAAGCGTTTGGAATAGCTCTTCATCG
>JAZNZG010000141.1:0-3882 GCA_045594825.1 Faecousia sp.
CACGGCATCCTGCTCTATGGGGGCGGTGACAGCCTTGTCCACCACCAGATCACCCAGCACCTCCAAAAGCTCCTCCGGGGTGATGCCGCCGGGTCGCAGCAGACGGGGACGCTGCTCGGTTAAGTCTACGATGGTTGACTCCACACCCACACGGCATGCTCCGCCGTCTACTATTAGCTCGATCCTGCCGTCGTGGTCGTGAAGGACATGCTCTGCGGTGGTGGTGGAGGGTTTACCGGAAATATTTGCAGAGGGAGCCGCCAGGGGAACACCGGCAAGGCGGATGATGCTCCGGGTCACATCGCTGTCGGGACACCGGACAGCAACGGTGGACAGTCCCGCGGTGGTGCATTTGGGCACCAGGGACCGGGCAGGCAGCACCATGGTCAGAGGACCGGGCCAAAACCGCTCTGCCAGGGTATAGGCAGCCTGGGGGATGTGGTGGCAGAATTCCTCGATCTGCTCCGCACCCCAAAGGTGCAGGATCAAAGGATTGTCCTGGGGACGGCCCTTGGCTTCAAATATTTTTGCCACAGCCTTGGGATCCAATCCGTTGGCACCCAGGCCGTACACAGTTTCCGTGGGGATGGCCACCAACCCGCCATTTTTTATAATATTGGCTGCCACCTCCGGCGTATGCGGGTGGTCAGCAGATAACAGTAAGGTTTTCATAGTCTTACCCCAAATTCAAATGATAAATGATATATCGCTGAAGCGATATGATATACGGCTGACGCCCTATGATATATCCGTTCCTTCATATGCCGCAGGCATATATCATACATCGCAGATGTATATCATATCGAAGGTATATCATCCGTTCCACAGGAACGGATATCATTAATAAAAATGGAGCGGCTTGCCGCTCCATTTTTATTACACGGTGGGCTGGTTGGCAGCTTCGATGATCTGGACGAACTTTTCGGGGACCAGGGATGCACCGCCGATGAGGCCGCCGTCGATGTCGGGCTGAGCCAGCAGCTCGTAAGCGTTCTTCTCGTTCATGCTGCCGCCGTACAGGATGGAGATGGCACGGGCATTCTTGGAGGAGTACAGCTTGCGGACCACGGTACGAATGTTCTCACAGACTTCCTGTGCCTGCTGGGGAGTAGCGGTACGGCCGGTGCCGATGGCCCAGATGGGCTCGTAAGCGATGATGACCTTGCGGATCTTCTCCTCGGGGACATCTGCCAGACCCAGCTTGATCTGCATAGCGATCCACTCGGAGGTGATGCCGGCTTCACGCTGCTCCAGGCTCTCGCCGCAGCACATGATGGGGACCAGACCTGCGTTCAGGGCAGCCAGGACCTTTGCGTTGACATCGGCATCGGTCTCGCCCATGGCACGACGCTCGGAATGGCCGATGATAACATACTTACAGCCGGCGTCTACCAGCATATCGGCAGCGATCTCGCCGGTGTATGCACCGGAGGCGTTGGCGTTGACGTTTTCGGCACCGATGCCCACGCGGGTCTCACGCATGGCACGGACGGCTGCGGGGATGCACACGGCGGGAACGCACAGTGCAACATCACACCAACGGCCCTTGGGCATGATGGCCTTCAGGCTGGACATAAACTCCTTGGTCTGGGAGGGGGTCTTGTTCATCTTCCAGTTACCGGCAATAACGGTCTTGCGATACTTTCTGTTCATATTCTTACTCTCCTTATATGTGACATCGATAACCGATGTAATTTACAAATTATTTATTGGGAATTTGGGGTGAATGCGTATCAAAGGCTCCCCTTGTCAGGGGAGCTGTCGCCGCAGGCGACTGAGGGGTAGTCAATTCCTGTTGCGGTGCCCTGTGTGCGTCTTGGCGACGGTGCGCCTGCGTTGCACACAGACCGCTGCCACTCGCTCAGCTCGCTATATCTGCCACCGGCAGCGCTCGCATCGCTCCCCCCCAGTCAGCTTCACTGCCAGCCCCCTCGTCAGAGGGGGCCTATATTACGCAGCAAAATCTGACAGAAATGGATTACTTGTCTTGCAGACAAGCAATGCCGGGCAATTCTAAGCCTTCCAGGAACTCGAGAGAAGCACCGCCGCCGGTGGAAATGTGGGTGATGGAGGATGCAAAGCCCAGCTGCTCGCAGGCTGCTGCGGAGTCGCCGCCGCCGACGATGGTCACTGCGTCGGAGTCAGCCAGAGCCTGTGCAACAGCGATGGTGCCCTTTGCCAAAGTGGGGTTCTCGAACACGCCCATGGGGCCGTTCCAAACCACGGTCTTGGCAGCCTTTGCGGCAGCAGCGAATTCGGCACATGCCTTGGGGCCGATGTCCAGACCCATCTGGTCAGCGGGGATAGCGGTGCAGTCCACATACTCCACGGGGATCTCAGCATCGATGGGGGAGGGGAAGGAAGCAGCGATGGCGGTGTCAACAGGCAGCAGCAGCTTTACGCCCTTGCTTTCTGCCTTAGCCATCATGTCCTTACAATAGTCCAGCTTCTCGTTGTCCACCAGGGACTTGCCGACGCTGTAACCCTGTGCGGCCAGGAAGGTGTAAGCCATACCGCCGCCGATGATCAGAGTGTCCACCTTTTCCAGCAGGTTATTGATAACATTCAGCTTGTCGGAAACCTTTGCACCGCCCAGGATCGCCACGAAGGGACGCTCGGGGTTGGCCAGAGCCTTACCCATGATGGAAACTTCCTTCTGTACCAGGTAGCCGGAAACTGCGGGCAGGTAGTCTGCCACGCCGGCGGTGGAGGAATGGGCACGGTGTGCAGTGCCGAAAGCGTCGTTTACGAAGATGTCAGCCAGATCGGCCAGAGCCTTGGAAAGCTCGGGATCGTTCTTGGTCTCACCCTTGATGTAACGGGTGTTTTCCAGCAGCATCACATCGCCGTTCTGCAGAGCGGCAGCCTTAGCCTTGGAGTCCTCGCCGGCAACATCAGAAGCCATAATAACTTCCTTACCCAGCAGCTGGGAAATACGCTCAGCAACGATCTTCAGGGACAGCTCGGGCTTCCACTCACCCTTGGGCTTGCCCATGTGGGAGCAGAGAATGACCTTGGCACCCTGATCCACCAGGTACTTGATGGTGGGCATGGCAGCCACGATACGCTTGTCGGAAGTGATCTTGCCTTCCTTGGTGGGCACATTGAAGTCGCAGCGGCACAGGACCCGCTTGCCGGTCACTTCAATATCTTCGATGGACTTCTTGTTGTAGTTCATAGATATTTCCTCCAAATTTGGTTTATTACGGATTTGCCATTTTCCCGTGGCTCGACAGACCGGGAAAATCGATCTGCCGCAGGGCCTCAAAAACGGTGACGGCCACGGCGTTGCTCAAATTCAGGCTCCGGGCATCTGATCGCATGGGGATACGGATGCAGCACTGCCGGTTCTGCTCCAAAAAGTCCTCGGGCAGGCCCTTGGTCTCCTTGCCGAACAGGAGATAATCCCCCTCCCGGAAGGCGGCTTCGGTGTAGCACCGGGGTGCTTTGGTGGACAGGCACCACATTTGCTTTATGTCATTTTGGGAAAAGAAATCCGCCAGGTTTTCATATTCAAAAACCTCCACCATGTGCCAGTAGTCCAGTCCTGCCCGCTTGACGGCTTTCTCGGAAACATCAAAGCCCAGGGGGTGGATCAGATGCAGGCGGGAGCCGGTGGCTGCACAGGGGCGGGCAATATTGCCGCAGTTTTGAGGGATCTCCGGTTCTACAAGAACGATGTTCAGCATGGGTGTCCTCCTGATATGCTTGCCAAACCATTGTATACAAAATCCAAAGCAAAATCAATCCAAAAATTGAAAAATTAAGAACTTTTCATAGTATTCACATAAAAAAATTCCCCTGGCGGGGAATTTTGTGGAAAATGTTAACTTGATGTCACAGCAGCTTTTTCTGGTAAAAGTAATAGGGCACCAGAACGAA
>JAZNZG010000142.1:0-2349 GCA_045594825.1 Faecousia sp.
AGTTGGTAGAGCAACTGACTCTTAATCAGTGGGTCCCCGGTTCGAGTCCGTGAAGGTGCACCAATGGCCCATTGGTCAAGTGGTTAAGACAGCGGCCTCTCACGCCGTTAACATCGGTTCGAATCCGGTATGGGTCACCAGGAAGTTACAAGCCGCAAGGCTTTTAACAATAAAAGATGGCTTGGAAGCCATCCATACGAGTTCGTGTTGATTGTCATGAGGGTCCACCTGTTCCCATGCCGAACACAGAAGTTAAGCTCATGTACGCCGACGATACTTGGCGGGCGACTGCCCGGGAAAATAGGTAACGCGAACACAAAGCCCCGACCGATAGGTCGGGGCTTTTTACGATTGATATTTTGAAAGCGGCACCGCTTCATGCGGTGCCGCTTATACTTATTTCTCAAATTTACCCTTTTTCCTCTTTATACTCGGCTTGTATTCAAAATAATACAGCATTCCCAAAACGACAAAACAGGCCAAACTGACGGCTATGCCCACGTTGAAGGATTTGTTCTTGTAGGTGAAGCTGATAACATGTTCGCCTTCTGAGAGATTCAGTCCGCACATTACATCACCGATCAACACGATTTGTGCGGGAATCCCGTCAACGGCAGCTGTCCAGTTCCCGTCTTGGGGGATAGAGGTGTAGAGCACGCCGTCCCGGTCGCATGAGATGGTGCCTTCCACACGGGTCGTTTCAAACCGCGTCAGCTCCAGCTTGGAGGTACTTAAGACATTATAAGCCTGCCGGAAAAGTGCCTCATCCAAAATACCGGCGTTGACATTGATGGTGCCGGCTTCGCTTGCTGCACAGGAAAACTCGATGGAAACCACATCCCCTGGGACCACCTGGCAGACACTAAAGGACTGTGGCAGACTATAAGTTTCGGTGTACAGTGGGGACTCTTCTTCATTTAGATATACAGACAGACTGTTTCGCTTGGTTTGATCCACATAGAAGCACAAAAAACCTGCCCGGTCGGCCGTGTAACGGAATGTGACGGTGCCGTTGCTGTCTTCACATTCATAGTAGCAGTAGCTTGTGGAGCTTTGGGGGTAAAGCGTCAGATCGCTGCCGTGGATCGTCACATTGTTGCCGGAGATAATGCTCCAGCAGTCTTCTGTGATACCGGAAGCACTTTTCAGCAGTTCGTTTTGAAGCAGGAAAGGATTTTCTGCTGTGGCAAAATCCACATTAACGATCTGTGCATGGGTCAGGAAACCCAGGGGCAGGTAGGCGTTATTATAGAGCAGGTGGACATTGCCGGCGTTGAAAACGGGGTCAAAGTATGGGTTTTCTTCCACAGCATTGCTCCGCTCGATCATATATTTTAAATTCAAAAACAGATTGGAAACAGGTGAAGCTTCCTCGAAGCAGTAACGGTTATAGGTGTTCTTTGCCCCGTAACCGAGTGCTTGCATAAATTCCGTTACCTCCACATTGGCAGAACTGGTGAATGCGGAAATGCCGTTGTAGCCGTTAAGTGCACCGTCATTTAGCGTTTGGGAATGGGTGGTTTCTGCACGGTAAAAGAGCGTATCGCTTTCGGTTTGCTTCATATAATCGATAGCCAGTGCGGTGTTTTCCTTACCTCTTGGGTAGTAGGAAACATCCGTGGGGGGGAACTGAATGCCGAAAGTAACCAGGATCAGGATCAGTTCCAATCCCATCACAGCCAAAAGAAAGACCTGAGAAACATGCCGCTTGAAACGGACCTTCTCCCACCAATCTTTTCTGACTTCCACATCTGCATGTTCCGGTATGGGTTTGCGGCAGCCATAAATAAATGCGGCAATATAGGCTGTCAGGAACAGCAGGTTATAGGCCAGGTAGGAACAGCTGACGGAAATGGACTCCAGATTATACATAATGCTGTCCTTGTCCGTCCAGGAGAACATATACTTATTTCCGGTGACCAGCTGAAAAAACGGCTGGATCTCATCGCTGCAGAACACCAAACCCAGTGCAAGCACACCCGCGGTGATGATCTGCCACAGCTGGAAACTTCTGCGATGCAGCCATGCCCGGTATGCCATATACAGCATGACAAAGCTGTACAGAAAACTGAACCGGTAAGGGATCATGTTGGTGAAATGGAATCCGTGCCAAATATAATCCAACTGCCGGATAATAAAGCTTACATTAAAAAACAGGAGCAAACTAACGGAGCAGATCTTGTCCCGTGTCTTGACCTGTTTACTGAACAGGAACAAAAAGGAAAGGACAACGGAAGCGGTGCCGCAGTACACGTTTGGCAGGCCTTCCTTAATGGTCAGATCCAAACCGCCGTTCATATTGCCTGCAACTTGACGCATGGCATCCAAAAGTCCCATAAGAGTATGCTC
>JAZNZG010000143.1:0-2406 GCA_045594825.1 Faecousia sp.
CCCTGAGCCCCGCGCTGAGGTTTCTGAGTATGCGCCCAAGATGCTGAGCCTGAAGATTCCCGTGGATAAGATCCGCGAGGTGATCGGCTCCGGCGGCAAGACCATTCAGAAGATCTGCGCCGATACCGGTGCCAAGGTGGACATCGATGACGACGGCTCCGTCTTCATCTCCGCTGTGGACTCCGCTGCTGCTTATGCCGCCAAGAAGATGGTGGACGACATCTGCTTCGTTCCCGAGGTTGGCAAGCTGTACTACGGCAAGGTCGTTAGAATCCTGCCCATCGGTGCATTCGTTGAGATCGCTCCCGGCCATGACGGCATGGTGCACATCTCCAAGTTGGAGAACCGCCGTGTTGAGAAGGTTGAGGATGTGCTGAATCTGGGCGACATGACCTGGGTCAAGTTCATGGGCTTCGATGAGAAGGGCCGTGCAAACTTCAGCCGCCGCGATGCTTTGAAGGAAATGGAAAACCAGTAATAAAAAATAAAATCCCGGTGCAAAGCACCGGGATTGATTTTTATCCAAACAGGCGTGCGTCCAGATGGCGGATTTTGATGGCGTAGATCAGCAGGCTGCCCAAAGAAAACAGCACGGCCAATTCGCCGATGGCTACATACAAGGCGTTCAGCCAAAAACCGCCGCCGATGTATGCGGTCAGCTCCCAACCCACCAGAAAGGCGTTGAAAATTGCGGGCATCAGCATGGCAAGGAAGGGATAGCCTTTGATGGTAAGATTCCGTGTCAGATACATGCCGGAGGTGGCCAGCAGGGAAGCCAGGGTCCCCACCAAAAAATCCAAAGGCAGTGCCGCTGCATAGCTGATATTAAACAGCAGACATCCCAGGGTAAGACCCGGGATGGCAGCAGGGGTGAACAGAGCCAGCACGCACAGGGCTTCCGATGCCCGAAACTGAATGGCCCAGGTGGCAGAGCCGGGGATCAGAAAATTCTGAAGATAAGTCAGAGCCACATACAAAGCGGCAATAATGGCACTATAAGCGATAAAACGGGCTTTTTTATTCATAAGATCACCTACAAAAATAAAGAGTGCAGCCTGACTGCACTCCTGAAACAAGCGAACGAAACCGGGCACAATCATGATGCGTAACGAATTGCAACAGCCGTGCTCGTATTGTCAGCGGCCACTGGCCGCAAAAATGGGTGCACTGCACCCATCCCTTTTGATTCCCTAGTTTTGTTTACCGACAGGATGGTCACGAACTGTCCTATGTTGAGAAAACGCCATCGCTTCCTTTTTTGTTGCGGTTATTATAGTTTATTACTTTTTATTTGTCAAGCGAGCCAGGGCTGCACGGATGGCAGCAGGGGCATCGGCCGGGTCGCTGATGTTCCGGGTGGCCATTTCCATGGGACAAAGTCCGTCCCCGGTGCGGTTTTGAATGGCGGGAACCATATTGTCACACAGGAAGGGAATGCCGTTTTGGGTGAGGACCTGTGCGGCCGCTTCGCTCATGACCTGGGCGTAGACGCACCGGACCTGCAGCAGACAGTAAAGAAAAGCGGTGGCCTTACCCACCACCTTATCTGCAGCGGAAAATCCCTTTAGGTCAGACCTTCTTCCAGCCAGCCCATTAAAGGTGCCACGCCCCGGCGGGTGCTTTTATATTGTACAGAATCCTTGCACAGAACACAGGTGCAGCCTTCCTGCTCCAAAATGCTCCGGGCAAGAGTTAAATCCAGTTCCATAGTAAAACGCCTCCTGCTGGGGATATTATATACGCAGGCCGGCCCTGTGTCAACTGCGTGCCGTTTTATTGAAAAACCGGCACAAATTCGGTTGACTTCCTTAAAAAAATATGGTTTAATATATTCAGATTGAGGGAGTAGCACCGCGTAATGCGTAGTCTGTCAACATCCCGGCCGGCACTTCGGTCTGGCAGGCTTTCAGTGCAAGACTCATGGCCAATGTAATGCTGTGCCATGGGTTTCTTTTTTTGACCTGTGTACAGCAAGACTGTGCCGGGTCTTTTTTCGGCAAATAATTTTGAAGGAGAATCATTATGCTTGTTTCTGTTCTGCTGTTTGCTGTGGGTCTCGTCCTTTTGATTAAGGGCGGTGATTGGTTTGTGGACGGTGCTACCGGCATTGCCAAGCGGTTCCGTCTGCCTGACATCGTTGTGGGTGCAACGGTGGTTTCCATCGGCACCACCTTGCCTGAGGTCATGGTCTCCACCACCGGTGCGTTGGCTGGTTCCGGTGCTATGGCATACGGTAATGCCATCGGTTCCATTATCTGCAACACCGCTCTGATCGCGGCCATCTCCATCACTTGCAATCCCGGCCCGGTCAATGTGAAATCCATGAAGACCCCCGCCATTTTCTTCTTTTTGTCCGCCGGTCTGTACTGCCTGGCTGCATATCTGCTGGGCGAGTTCCCCCGCTGG
>JAZNZG010000144.1:0-7197 GCA_045594825.1 Faecousia sp.
TTATACTTGTATATTCAATAATTCTATGATAATATACAGCGTGACGGTGCAGTATCCTAGTCAGGATGGCCGGCTCCCAGGTAGGGCCTAAAAATCCTATGAAGGGCACATCGATGAAGTCCCTGGTGTCTGCTTTTTACGCCCAGTTTAGGGTGGATGCTGGGGGTTAAGGATCCCGGGCGCGTTCCAATGGCATGGAGCATACGACCCGATTTCCGTGGAGACCTGGTGTTGTGCGACGGTGGTAAGAATCCCTAACGGGGCCCACTCGCGTACGAGCCTGGTATGAACCTGCAAGGCGGTGCGCAGAATCGCGTGTTGCGTGCAGTGTAGCCTGCCTTGAGTGAACATGCGGGGAAAGAGGACAAACAGCCGGATGGTTGTGGCCAGACCTCTGCTGTTATCGCTTCTGGAAACCATGCTTGCAAAAGAGGCTAAGAGAAGGATCATCCTGTAGTGGAAAACACCTAGGCTGTCATAACTGGGCAGGCAGGGGATTACAGTACGGACTAAGTGGCAATCGGGTATGCATTTTGGCAACATTTGTGCGGACGGATCAAACGGAAACGGCCTGTGCGGCAACGGCAGGTTCTGTCCGGGGAAAACCAACCCGACCTAAGCCGTAAGATTTATCCTGCCTGCCGCCGTCATCATTACACCAAAAAAGGGGAAAAAGACCCGTGTCTAAATCTGACCCATCTGCGGCAAAAAAAGAACGCAGCAAGACGATCCGTTGGGTCGTCACGATTTTTCTTGTGACCATTTTCGTATCCGCTGCTATCAGCTTTGTATCGGATGCGATCATGGAAGCCAGCACCATGCTGGTAGCCTTTGTGATCCTGCTGGTCATCATATTGATCGGTATCGTGTTTGATGTGATCGGCATGGCTGTGGCAACGGCTGATGAAAAGCCTTTCCATTCCATGGCGTCACGAAAAGTGCCCGGAGCTCAGGAAGCCATCCGGCTTTTGCGGAATGCCGGGCGTGTCAGCTCCATCTGCAACGATGTAGTTGGCGATATTTGCGGTGTTATTTCCGGCTCTGCTTCTGCCACCATTGCCGCACAGATGATCCGTAATTTTGAGTTTTCATGGCCGCAGCTTGCCGGCCTTTTGCTATCTGCTCTTGCTGCCGGCCTGACCGTTGGCGGCAAAGCCATCGGCAAGTTAATTGCCGTCCGTTCCTGCACCGAGATCGTCCACTGTGTGGGCAAATTGATCTGGGGCCTGAAGGGTCGTCCGGTTGCAGGACATAAAAAGAAATAAAGATTGGTTGTGATACCTGTGAGCATTTTGGAAAACATCCATGGCCACCGGGATTTAATAGATTTAACGCCACAGGATCGGCAGATTCTGTGTGCCGAGCTTCGTCAGTTCCTGATTGACCATGTATCAAAGACCGGCGGACATGTAGCCTCCAACCTGGGAGTGGTGGAGCTTACTGTGGCACTTGAAACGGTATACGATACGGCAAAAGACCGTTTGGTGTTTGATGTGGGACATCAGTCCTATATTCATAAATTATTGACAGGCCGCCAGGAGCAGTTCCATACGCTGCGTCAGTACGGCGGCCTGGCAGGCTTTCCCAAACCCTGCGAAAGCGATGCCGATGCCTTTGTTGCCGGACATGCTTCCAGCTCTGTTTCCATCGCACTGGGCATGGCCAGAGCCAGAACGCTGCTGAAGCAGGATTACGATGTTGTTGCGGTGATCGGTGACGGTGCAGCCACAGGCGGCATGGCTTATGAGGGCCTTAATGATGCCTCCGTCAGTGGTGAGAG
Organism: Faecousia sp.; assembly: GCA_045594825.1. Taxonomy (GTDB): domain Bacteria; phylum Bacillota; class Clostridia; order Oscillospirales; family Oscillospiraceae; genus Faecousia. The sequence goes on from JAZNZG010000144.1 coordinate 1,781, forward strand.
CATTGTTATCATTCTTAATGATAACGAACTTTCCATCGACCGAAATGTAGGCGGCATGGCGACCCACCTGCGAAAGCTCCGTACCAAGGAACGCTACCTTGGCATGAAACAGCAGTATAGAAACCTGCTGCAAAAGCTTCCCGGTGGTAATGCTGTATACCGTTTGACATACAAAGCTAAAAACTGGCTCCGGCGGGTGCTGATCCCAAGCACCATTTTTGATAATATGGGCCTTACTTACCTGGGTCCTGTGGATGGTCATGATACGGAAAAGCTCATTGATCTTATTCGTGAAGCCAGGGAAATGCAGCGACCCGTTCTGATCCACGTGGTGACCCAAAAGGGAAAGGGCTATCCTCATTCTGAGGAGCATCCCAAGCTGTTCCACGGCATTGGTGAGTTTGATCCCGTAACCGGAGAACCCAAGCCTAAAAACGGTCAGACTTTTTCCCAGGCATTTGGTGATGCCATGATGGAATTGGCGGAAAAGGATGGGCGTGTTTGTGCTATTACAGCGGCAATGCCCGGTGGCACAGGCCTGTTGGACTATAAAAATAAATACCCGCAGCGTCTTTTTGATGTGGGTATTGCGGAAGAACATGCGGTCTCCATGGCTGGCGGCCTTGCAAAGCAGGGAATGGTGCCGGTGGTGGCCCTGTATTCCACGTTCCTGCAGCGTTCTTATGATATGATTCTGCAGGATATCTGCATGCAGTCGCTGCATGTGGTGCTGGCGGTTGACCGGGCAGGCCTTGTGGGAGACGACGGAGAGACCCACCACGGTGTATTTGACATCGGATTTTTGCGGCAGGCTCCCGGTATGCAGATCCTTTCCCCCGCAAGCCTTGCGGAGTTAAAAGATATGCTCTTTTGGGCAGTGGAGGAACAGGACCGTCCTGTTGCCATTCGCTATCCCAGGGGCGGCAACGGTGCGTATACAGGCTCTGCATGGAAAGATGGTAATGTATGTGTGCACCGCCGTGGCGGAGATGTTACCATCATCACCTACGGAACATTCGTGGAAAATGCCATGGCAGCAGCAGAAATTTTAAGCCGGAAGAAGGTGGAGGCAACTGTCCTTCGTCTGCTTAAAGTCAACCCGATTCCCGTTGATGAGATCCTTCCGCTGTTAAACAACGGTTCCCATGTTGTGATTATAGAGGAAACGGCAGCCAACTGCGGCATCGGCAAGGATCTTGCCTGGGAACTGCAGCACCGTCTCGAAACTATTCGTGTAGACACAATGGACCTGGGTGAAAAATTTGTACCCCACGGTTCCGTGAAAACCTTGTACACCCACTGCGGATTGGATGCAGAGCAAATTGCTGAGAAAATTTTGGAGGTACATCCCTGTGAAAAATAAAAAACGGTTGGATGTGCTCCTGGTGGAACAAGGATATGCCGACAGCCGCACCAAGGCACAGGCCATCATTATGAGTGGCATGGTATATGTGGACGGTCAGAAGGCAGACAAGCCTGGCATGTCTTTCGACGAAGCTCTGCCCCTGGAAGTGCGGGGTGCGGCCTGTCCCTATGTGAGTCGCGGCGGTCTGAAGCTTGAAAAAGCACTCCGGGACTTTGGCGTTGATCCCACTGGGTTTGTATGCAGCGATTCCGGTGCTTCCACCGGTGGTTTTACAGATTGCCTGCTGCAGCAGGGAGCCAAAAAAGTATTTGCAATTGATGTAGGCTACGGACAGTTAGATTGGAAGATCCGCTCCGATCCCCGGGTCGTGGTCATGGAACGCACCAATGTGCGGTATGTGACACCGGAGCAGCTGGGAGAACCCCTGGATCTGTCTGTTATTGATGTCAGTTTTATTTCCCTGAAGATCGTTCTGCCTGTGATCAAAACCTTCTTAAAGCCCACTGGACAGGTGCTGTGTCTGATCAAGCCCCAGTTTGAGGCCGGACGGGACAAGGTGGGGAAGAAGGGTGTTGTACGGGAGCCGGAGACTCATAAGGAAGTGCTGGACAACTTCGTTGCCCTTGCAAATGAATTGGAATTTAAGATCCTTGGCCTGACCTTCTCTCCTGTAAAGGGACCTGAGGGCAACATTGAATTTTTAGGCCATTTAACACTGGCCGACAAACCCGGTATTGTACCGGATACTGCCCTGGTGGTAAGCCAGGCACATGAGAAACTGAAGGGGTGAACGCCATGAAAAAAGTAATATTGACGCCAAACCCCTACCGGGATAAGAATTTCCAAACGGTGCGGAATGCCATGAAGATTTTGCAGGAAGCCGGCCTTGAGGTGCGTCTGTGCCTGCCTTTTGAGGTGGACAAGACTTATGATCTGCCCGGTGACCTTCGGTTCTCCAGGCTTGACAGAGAGCTTCCCGGTGCCCATATGCTGATCTGTTTTGGTGGTGACGGCACCATTCTCCATATGGCTAAAACCGCAACCCGTCACAATATCCCTGTTCTTGGTGTGAACATTGGTACCATGGGCTTCATGGCAGAACTGGAAAGCAGTGAACTGCATGAACTGGCACGACTGGCAACAGGAGAATATACCTTGGAAGAGCGTATGATGCTGGATGTTTCCGTTTACCGCGACCGGGACATCATTTTCCATGACATCTGTTTGAACGATGTTGTGGTGACCAAGGGTGCTGTGGCCCGTATCGTCCATTTAGCCGTTAACTGCGATAATGTACAGGCTTTGGAATGTGGCGGTGACGGTATTATTGTTGCCACACCTACCGGCTCCACGGCATATAGTCTTTCTGCAGGCGGCCCAATTGTGGAGCCCGATGCACACAGCATTCTCATAACCCCCATTTGCTCTCATGATGTGGCAAGCCGCTGCATCGTGGCATCCGATAAAAGAGAGATCTCCGTCGCTTTGACACGAAACAGCCGCCGCAATGCGTACTTGTCAGCCGATGGCGGCAAGACGGTACGGATGAATATGGGGGATGTCGCAATTATCCGCAAATCCAAAATGACAACAAAGCTTGTGCGTTTGAAAGACCGCAGCTTCTATGATGTAGTGAATATGAAATTCAGAATTGGTTGAGGTGAAGAGTGTGAAAAGTCAAAGACAGGCAAAAATTATGGAGATCATCTCCAATCAGAATGTGGAGACCCAGGAGCAGCTGCAGGCATTGCTTCAGAGTGAGGGCTTCCGCTGCACCCAGGCAACCATCTCCCGTGATATTAAGGAGATGCGGATCGTTAAGGAATTGACCAGCTTCGGTACTTACCGCTATACAACATCTGCAGGTGAAGTAACAGGAGGCTTTTCCAACCGCCTCAATACCATTTTCCGTGAGTGCGTGGTTAGTTACGATTATGCTCAGAATATTTTGGTGATCCGGACGCTGCCGGGTCTTGCATCTGCTGCAGGCTCTGCCATTGATGCCATGAACCTGAGTGCGGTCCTTGGCACTTTGGCCGGTGACGATACCGTGATGGTCGTAATGCGTGATACCAACGCTGCCGCTGCATTCTGCGGAGAGATCAAGAGCCTTACAAACTGATTGACGGGAGGTAAATGTCGTGCTGGAACTTCTGCATATTGAAAATATTGCGGTTATTGAATGTGCGGACATTTCCTTTGACCCCGGCTTCAATATCCTGACAGGTGAGACCGGTGCCGGTAAATCCATCGTGATCGATGCGATTTCCGCAGTTTTGGGCGAACGGGCCTACCGTGATATGATCCGTACCGGTGCCACCAAGGCCTCTGTCCGGGCAGTTTTTACCGCTGTTCCGGAGTTTCCGTGGTTTGCGGAAAACGGTGTGGAATACGACGCAGAAACCATCATCCAGCGTGAAGTATACCTGGACGGACGGAATATCTGCCGAGTGAACGGCAGCCTGGTTACCGTGACCATTCTTCGCAAGCTGGGCATTCAGCTTATAAACATTCACGGTCAGCATGATTCTGCATCACTGTTTGATGAAGACAATCATCTGCAATATTTGGATGCTTTTTCCAATAATGGTGAACTTTTGGCCGACTACCGGGAAAAGTATGATGCAGTCGCAGCACTTCGCCGTCAGATACAAAGTATAACCATTGACGAAAGCGAAAAGCTGCGGCGAATGGAGACGCTGCGTTATCAGATTCAGGAGATCGAGAAGGCAGAACTGGAGTCCGGTGAGGATACGGCTTTGGAAGAACGGAGAAAGATCCTCCGCAATGCCGAGAAGCTTTCCGACGGTATGAATGCTGCTGTGGAATCACTTTACGGCGGTGATGACACCGACGGTGCTGCGTCCTTACTTGCGGATGCGGAGCGGGAGCTGGCACGCCTTGCCCGTTTTACCGACGCCTTCTCATCCTTGCATGAGCGGGTAGCAGACCTGATGTATCAGGTGCAGGATGCTGCGGAGGAAGTGCGGGATGCCCGCGATGACCTTGCCTATTCTGCTGATGAGCTGGAAAATATCGAATCCCGGCTGGATGTGATCCACCGTCTGCGGCGAAAATACGGAGCAACCTGTGACGATATTTTGGCATATTTGGAACAGGCCAAAGCAGAACTGGACAAGATCGAATTCGCTGACGACCATCTTGAGCGGCTCAGGAACAAGCTGGAAAAGGCGGAAAAATCCGCATGGGACAGTGCTCAGAAGTTGAGAAAAAGCCGCCAGAAGGGGGCTGAAGCACTTTCTGCACAGATCCTTTCGGAGCTGTCTCAACTGGACATGCCCAGAGTGCAGTTTTCCTGCATGTTTACGGAGCTTGAGCTGACCTCCAACGGTGCCGATGCTGTGGCCTTTTATATGTCTGCCAATGCAGGCGAGGCGTTGAAGCCGTTGAGTAAGGTTGCCTCCGGTGGTGAGCTGGCCCGTATTATGCTTGCCATGAAAAATGTGCTGGCCAGTCAGGACCAAGTGGCAACGCTGATCTTTGATGAGGTGGATACCGGTGTGTCCGGCAGAGCCGCCCAAAAGGTCGCCCAAAAGCTTCGCAGCGTGGCAGCAACAAAGCAGGTGCTGTGTGTGACCCATCTGCCCCAGCTGGCTGCCCTGGCAACGACCCATTTACTGATTGCCAAGGAAGAACGGGGCGGGCGTACATACACCACTGTCACGCCTTTGGACATGGAAGGCAGAAAACAGGAGCTTGCCCGCATTATCGGCGGTGCAAATATTACTGAAACCACCCTTAAGAGTGCAGAGGAAATGCTGAGCACTTGACAAAAAGGATTCTTTTTGTTAGGATAACGAAAACATATAACGCATTGATGGGAAGAAGTACGCATTCCTTCTCCTTAAGAGAACTGCCGGGTGGTGCAAGGCAGCAGGAGAACATGCGGAAATACATCCCGGAGCGGCCTTTTTGAAATTATTGCAGAGTAGAAAAGGACGGGGTCGCCCGATACAGCGAAAGGTGTTGTTAGACACCGTGAGGTCTCTGTCGTGAGGCAGGGATAAACCAGAGGTGGTACCGCGTAATT
>JAZNZG010000145.1:0-3359 GCA_045594825.1 Faecousia sp.
GCGGGGGTCTTGGGCTTGACCACGATGCCGGGCTTTACGCCCAGCTCACGGATCTTCCGCAGGGCGGCCATGGTATTTTCGTCGGCGTCCGCCTCCACATGGATGGTGAGGTAGTCGGCACCGGCCTTGCAGAACTCCTCGATGTACCGGATAGGCCGGTCGATCATCAGATGCACATCCAAAACCAGGTCTGTGATCTTCCGCATGGACTTCACCACACCGGGGCCGAAGGAGATGTTGGGAACGAACATGCCGTCCATAATATCCACATGGAGCCACTTCACGCCCATGTCCCCAGCCATGGTGACATCCCGCTGGAAGTTCATATAGTCGGCAGCCAAAACAGAAGGAGAAAGAATAGCCATAATTATTTTCCTTTCTTCACAATTCTAAAATCGACGCTGCAGCCAAGGCTCCCCTTGTCAGGGGAGCTGTCACGCGAACAGCGTGACTGAGGGGTAGCTGTTCTCTCCCTCAGTCAAAAATCAAAGATTTTTGCCAGCTCCCTCATCAGAGGGAGCCAAGGGCGTATGTAATTCCAAACCGCTTATTTTCTCTTCTTGAAGATAAAGCTCCGGAAGAGGATCACATTCATCGCCAGGAAGAACAGCACCAGGATCACCATGGTCAAACCGGGCTTTTGGGGAGCCAGAGTAGCCAGGAGCATCATGGGGAAGCCAAAGACGATGGCGGGGAAGTTCTGATAGACCATATTGTCGGCAGCGGGGGTCTTGAAATCCGGGTCGATCTCACGCAGGAGGATGGTGCCGGTGGAGGCGGTGCCGGTGAGCATGCCGTAGGTCATGAGGAACTGCTCCTCCGGGTAGTCCGGGAACAGCTTTTTGGCGATGAAGTGGGTGTAGATGTAGGTAATGACCATACCCACAACGCCCAGGATCAGCACCACGCCCCAGTAATTTTCCAGAGCGTCCAGGCGGATGGCGGCAACGCCGGCCACCACCATCAGGTCAAAGAAGAAGTTGCTGATACGGGTCAGCAGGAAATTGCTGGTATAGCACCGGTGCATAAAGCCGCCCTTACGCAGGAGCTTGATGACGGTCTTTACCAGCACAGCGGCCAGCACACCCAGCAGGAAGTTGAAGCCGTAGACCACAGCCTTCATACCCGGCAGCAAGCTGCCCAAAAGCACCATAATGATGTAAGCCACAATGTAGGACACCAAAATCAGAGCGATCTGGACGGTGATCTTGTCCATATTTTCCTGCATAGGGATCTCGTCGGCAGCCTCCACATCCTCGGGACGGAGGACATGCTCCTTGGCCTCCTCCAGCTTCAGCTTTTTGCCCTTGCGGAGGATATTCAGATGGATGACGCCGCCGATGGCAGCGGACAAAAATCCCAAAGCCGCGATGGTCAGGCCGAAGCTCTTGCCGCCAACGAAGCCCAGGCCCTCGTAAATACCGCCGTAGTTGAGAGCCTGGCCGGTACCCTGGCCGTAGCCGAAGGGCAGCAGCACACCGGCGGCGGGGAAGAAGTCCTTGATGAACAGGCAGGCGATCATGGTGATGGCGAAACCGAACACGCCCTGGAGCAGGTAGGTAGCCACGGTGGTAACGCCGGTGTTGAAAATTTCCGTGGTACGCTGCTTGGTCATTTTGGCATCGCTGGTCTTTAAGGTGGAGGCGATGAAGCCCAAAGCCAGGCAGTGGTATGTAATGATCTCCAGGGTGGAGATGGCATTTTCACCGAAGATGTTGGCGTCGAACAGCGGAGCACCGCCGGAAATAAGCTTAAACAGACCCTCCGCCAGGAGAATGAGGGTGCCGCCCAGCACGGATGTGGGGATCATGGATTTCTGCAGCAGGGGGATCTTGCGTTTTAATACATTGGCCAGGAGCAGGCTTGCCAGCAGAACGCCCAGGATCAGAATAAAGCTCCAAACATTAGAGTCCCAAAAATTTTCCATCATTGTCACCTCTTGCCAAATTTTTGCTGCGGCAGTACAGATTCATGTACTTCAGAGCGTTGAAGCTCTTGCCGCCCTTGAACTGATAGACCTGCTCGCCGTGATAGATGTTCAGCTTGTTCCTGCCCAGCACCGTCACGGTGGACAGCTCCTCAAAGGGCAGCACCAGGTCGTTCATCCGGAAACGGTCTCCATATATCCGAATCCGGGCGTTTTTCATAAAGGGTACTTTGTTTTTATACAGGATGACCTTGCGGACATCGCAAATCTCGTCGTAAAGGGGCGTTTCCATATAAGCCGTGGTGTCCAGGGCGTTGACGAAGTCCTGCTGGTAATCGTACCAGCTGCCCAAAAACCGGAAGGGACATTCCCAGTTCACGCCCTTTAATTCCTTTGTGGGCAGAAGCTGGGTCTCCACGCCGCACTTTTTGCACCGGAAGCTGTTGCCCCGGCTTTCAAAATGGGACAGGCCGCACTTGGGACAGACATAGACCATCCGCTCCACATATTCGGCACGGTGGTTGCCGTGAAATTCCCGGTCCAGGCAGTTTTCATCGCAGCTCAGGCCGTCTACGATGGCAGAAAGCAGCTGCTCATCGGTCATGGTCTTGACCTCCTCCGGCGTGATGACCCGCACCACCGCGGCATCACACCTGCCCCTGTTGGGTGTGTCCGCCCACCGGGGCTCCTTGCCGTAGCCACCGTCGATGCGGAACAGCCGCACCGGCAGACCCAGCTTTCTTGCCATGGGAACGATGGCGGGATTCACATACACCAGCCGTCCGTGGTAAGTACGGTTGCCCTCGGGAGCGATGCAGATGCTGCCGCCCTCCCGGACCACCCGGATGCAGTTCATCACCGCCTTGATGTCGGTGACCTGCTTTTTGATGGGGATGGGGTTGACCGCCCACTGGATCAGCTTGCTGAGCCAGCCGTTGGAGAAGATGTCCTCGGTGGCCAGATAATACAGCGGATCACGGAAATGCAGACCCACAAAGAACTGGTCCATTGGGGTAACATGGTTCAGAAGCACCAAAGACTGCTCCCGGATCAGGTCCTTGCTTTTGGGGAATTTTACACCGTAAACCAAACGGCAGTAGGGTCTCATCACCACCCGGGCGATCTCAATGACCACCTTGTGCCGTTTTAATATCCATTTTTGTTTCTTTTTCTTTTCTGCCATGGTCATAACCTGCCTTGTGGAGAAATTGCCGAAAACATACATTGTAATTTTATCACACCGTATTTTCAATTTCAAGTACCCAATATTTTCTCCCCGTTCCCCGGCAAAAAGGCCCCGCGGCAGAGGGGGCCTTGGGCGTATGGAAGTCGGGGCATGTTTCGTTGGCGTTCGTAGGGGCGACCATTACAGGTAATCGTTGGCAGTAGAGTTGAATGGCATGCCTATGTTCTCCGCATTCAAGAACGAGCC
>JAZNZG010000146.1:0-3067 GCA_045594825.1 Faecousia sp.
GTTCGATGATGTTTCCCTGGAGCCCGGGCGTTTGCGCGTTCGGGGCGACGGTTCTGCCGGTGGTCACAATGGTATCAAGTCCATCATTCACGAACTGGGCAGCCAGGACTTCCCCAGGGTGAAGATCGGTGTAGGTGCCAAGCCCCATCCCGAGCAGGATCTTGCCGATTGGGTTTTATCCACATTCAGTGCCGGTGAGGAGAAAGCCTTGTCCACTGCACTACCCCAGGCAGGTGGTGCTGCACTATGCATTATCGAGCATGGTCTAACGGAAGCCGCCAACCGTTACAACGGTTTAAGACCGTAATGAATATTGTCAATTAACCACGGAAAGGGGGGTATTTTCCCCCTTTCCGCGTTCCTACGTGGAGAAAAAATATCTGTTGAGGTATGATATGGATCAATTGATTTCTGCACTGAACAGAATACCGGAATACACTTCCCTGCTGAACGCCGTACAGCAAGGGCGGTCTGCTGCCGTTACAGGCATCGGTCAGATCAACCGCAGCCACCTAATAGCAGGACTTCGGGCACATACCTCCCGTCCTCTGTGTTTGATCTGTCAGGATGATATGGCTGCCAAGCGGCTTCAGGAGGAACTGAAAGCTTTTATTGGCACCACTGTCCCTTGCCTTCCCGGCAGAGAACTCACCCTGTACGACAGCTCTGTGGTCTCTAGAGGCTGGGAGCAGAAACGGCTGCGTCAGCTTTACGACTTGCAGCAGGGAAATACGCCTATTCAGATCTTCTCATGGGAAGCTTTGAGTCAAAGGACCATGCCACCTGAGGTGCTGAACAAGGCCGCTTTCCGTTTGGAGGTAGGTCGATCCTACAATATGGAAGAGCTGCTCAGCCGTCTGACCGGAGCCGGCTATTCCCGCTATGCCATGGTTGAAGGACCCGGCCAGTTTGCCATTCGGGGTGGTATTTTGGACATCCACTCCCCTGCTGCCGATATGCCGGTACGCGGTGAGTTCTTTGGCGACGAACTTGATACCATGGGGTATTTTGATCCGGTCACTCAGCGGCGTACAGAAAATGTTGACAGCATCGTCGTTTTGCCTGTGGGAGAAACACAACCCAAGCTGCATCCTCAGGGCCTCGCTGGACTTTGTGACGATATCCGCTCTTTGATCGCACGCCAAAAAAGAAGAAAAAACATCAACGATACCCTTATCAAGACACTGGAAAAGGATTTGGACAAGTACGAAAATGATGTGTCAAACCCAGCATCCGATCGTTATATGGCTCTGATCTACGATTCTTTTGCAACAGCCATTGATTATATCCCTGAAAATGCCGTTATCGTGCTGTGCGACCAGGGAAGCCTGCACCGCACCGCACGTACACGCGTTGAGGAAATGGGCATGCATCTGGACAGTCTTCTCCAGGGCGGCTTGGTTGCCGGTGAACTTTGTGACTATGTCTGTCAGTGGGAAGACTTCTGTCATCAGTTAAAGGGCCGTACCGTTGTATATTTGGATGCCTTCGGTGGGACTTCCTATCCGGAAGAGAATCCTCCCAAGATACTGCTGCCCATGACTGCCAAGCAGTTGCCCAGCTATGGTGGCAGCCTGGATACTGCCGTAGGCGACCTGACCCACTATCAAAAGCAGGAGTTCGCCTCTTTGGTGCTTTGCGGCAGCAGACGCAGAGCAGAGCTTTTGCAAGAAATGCTGCATAACAGAGGCCTTTCCGCCTTCCTGTGCATCCCTCTTAATACCATGCCTCAACCCGGGCAGATCCTTCTTTCTGACGGTACGCTGCCTTTTGGCATGGAATACCCCGGTATCAAGCTTGCGGTTTTGACCGAAGGTCAATTGCTCGCAAAGGGACAGCCGAGAAAGAAAGTGAAAAGCGGTTCCACAAACCGTCAGAAGCTGAACTCCTTTACTGACCTAACCCCCGGCGATCTGGTCGTTCACGAAAATTACGGCATCGGCCGTTTTGTTGCTATGGAGCAGCTGAAGGTAGACGGTGCCATCAAGGATTATGTTAAAATCGCCTATCAGGGCAGCGACACCCTTTTTGTACCTGCCACACAGCTGGATATGGTCAGTAAATACATCGGTGGCGGTGAGGACGGAAATGTCCGACTGAACAAGATCGGCAGCGATGCCTGGCAGAAGACGAAGACAAAAGCAAGAAAAGCCGCCAAGGATATGGCCGGCGAGTTGATCCAGCTCTACGCCGCTCGAAAGCGGCAGCCGGGCTACGCCTTTGCCGCAGATGCCCCGTGGCAGCGGGAGTTTGAAGATAACTTCATATACCCGGAAACCGATGACCAGTTACGTTGTATTGCAGAGATCAAAGCAGATATGGAATCCCCGGTGCCCATGGACCGGCTCCTATGCGGTGACGTTGGTTTTGGTAAAACAGAGGTCGCTCTACGGGCTGTAATGAAAGCAATCATGGACGGCAAACAGGTGGCCATTTTGGTCCCCACCACCGTTCTTGCACAGCAGCATTATCAAACTGCGGTTGCCCGCTTCCGGGGATTCCCGGTCAACATTGAGGTTTTAAGTCGGTTCCAGACACCTACAGCACAAAAAAGAACCCTGCAAAATCTCCGTGCAGGCCAGGTTGATCTTGTGATCGGCACCCATAAGCTATTGCAAAAGAGTGTGGAGTTTAAGGATCTTGGTCTTTTGATCGTAGATGAAGAACAGCGGTTTGGTGTCAGCCACAAGGAACGGCTGAAAGAACTGTCCAAGGGTGTAGATGTATTGACGCTGTCTGCCACCCCTATACCCAGAACACTAAATATGGCCCTTTCCGGTATTCGTGACATGTCTACCATTGAAGAGCCTCCCGCTGACCGTTATCCTGTACAGACTTATGTCATGGAACACAGCAACGCCATTTTGGATGATGCAATCCGGCGGGAAGTGGAGCGTGGCGGTCAGGTATATTATCTGCACAATCGTGTAGAAAGCATCGATCAGTGTGCTTCCGCTTTGAAGCGGCGGATTCCTGGTTTAAGTGTGGCTGTTGCCCATGGTAAAATGGGTGAAGATGCTTTGGGTGATGTGATGCATGCCATGGCAGACGGTGATATTCAGGTCCT
>JAZNZG010000147.1:0-13424 GCA_045594825.1 Faecousia sp.
CATACCCTTTCCCAACGGGTGGAAAGCCAACCTTTTGGGTGTAGACCTGAATCTCAATTATCCTGCCGGGTGGCTTATGGCAAGAGAAATTAAATTTTCTCAGGGCTTTACCCGTCCGGGACCCCGGGACTATGTGGGAAGGGCACCGTTAAATCAGCTGGAAACGCAGGCCCTTGCCGGCTATACCGAAGCCGTGGACCCGGAGCTGGTACTGGCTTACCATTCACAGGGCAAGGAAATCTACTGGCAGTTTATGAATTATGAGATCCCGGGAGCCCCGGAACTGGGGCAGCAGATGGCGGACGCCAGCGGGTATACATTGGCTGAGGTGCCCTATGAATCCAGCTTTGCCGGGTATAAGGACTGGTTTATCCAAGAATTTCGCAGGCCGGGTTATACCATCGAAGTGGGGACAGGAACAAATCCGCTGCCCCTTTCCCAGTTTGACGAGATATACCGGGACAATGTGCCCATTATGACCATTGCCGGCCTGGGCGGTGTGGAACAAAACCCTTGACAACAGGTTCGGATTTGGGGTAGCATAAACGCAGAAAACAAAAGCAAGGAGCATCGATATGAATCAATACCTGGATGTAAACCCCGAGGTCGCCGCTGCCATAGCGGAGGGCAGACCGGTTGTTGCCCTGGAATCCACCATTATTTCCCACGGCATGCCTTATCCCCAAAATGTGGAGACAGCACTGAATGTGGAGCGGATCATCCGTGAAAACGGAGCAGTGCCCGCAACCATCGCCATTATTGGCGGCCGGCTGAAGGCCGGATTGACTGCCGACGAGATCGAGTACTTCGGCAGGAAGGGCCAGTCTATCGCCAAGGCGTCCCGCCGGGACCTGGCAGTGCTGTGTGCCAAAGGGGAAGACGGTGCTACCACCGTCACCACCACCATGATCATCGCCCATATGGCAGGTATTAAGATCTTCGCCACCGGCGGCATCGGCGGTGTACACCGGGGAGCAGAGACCACCATGGACATTTCTGCCGATTTGGAAGAGCTGGGTCAGACCCCTGTTATGGTGGTCTGTGCCGGAGCCAAGAGCATTTTGGACTTAGGACTGACGCTGGAATACCTGGAGACCAAGGGTGTGCCGGTTATCGGCTTTGGCACACAGGAGCTGCCTGCGTTCTATACCCGCACCTCCGGCTTCCGTGTGGATTACCGCATCGACACCCCCCAGGAGCTGGCAAAAGTATTCAAGGCACAGCAGGATTTGGGTATGAAAGGCGGCATGCTGGTGACAAATCCCATTCCCGAGGAATATGCCATGCCTTTGGAAACCATCAATGCGGCCATCGACCGGGCAATTGCCGAGTGCAACGAAAAGGGCATCCACGGCAAGGAGACCACCCCCTTCCTGTTGGCAAGAGTGGCAGAGCTTACCGGCGGCAATTCCCTGGCATCCAACATCCGGCTGGTCTATAACAACGCCAAGGTGGCGGCACAGACAGCTGTGGCCTACTGCAATATGTAAATTTTTGACCCGGCATCCTTGGATGCCGGGCAGTTTTTATTCATTAAAGAACAGCAAAGAGTACCATGTGATGATATTGCTGCCATAGTAAAACTCAAGGCCGTTTTCTTCCAGCGTGGGAATGATATTGATGCCGTGGCTCTCAATACAGGGGTGCATTCTGCCGGGCATGCGGCAGGGCAGTCCGTCCAAATAAGCACAGCGGTCACAGATGGCACAGGCCTCCGTGGAAAGGATATAAGGCTGGACGCCCTGTTCTCTCATCAGGTCCCGGACCTGGTTGGTGACCTTTTCGTGGGCAGGACGGGTGGCCAGGGTTTCGTTGATGTTGGTGATGTCCTCGGCCTCCACAATGGTGCCGATGAGCAGGCAGTTGGTGTAGCTCAGACACTTGGCCTTGCAGTCCGCAACCGCTCCGGTGCCGGGAGGACATGCCCAGGTCTTGTCATACATGGGACATTCCGTCTGACAGATATAACGGATCCGGTCGGAAAATTCGATGGTTTTGGGGTCAATATATGCGTATACATACAGCGGCAGCTCCTGAAGCTGCTGGTGGAAAAGGTCTTTGTTTATCATGTCAGTTCCTCCAATATCCGGTTACAGCCCTCACAAATATCCGCCCAGGTCTGGGTGAAGTCGCCGGAGTAATAGGGGTCTGCCACGCCCCGGGAAAGGAAGGGCAGGAACTTGGCCTGTCCCGGGAACAACCGGTTCAGATAACGGAGATTGGAGGCGTCCATATAGTAAATGTAGTCATATGTATCACAGTCGGCTTGGGTGATCTGCCGTGCCCTGCGGCGGTCAAAGGGGATGCCGTGGCGGCTCAGCTCCCGCTGTGCGGGAGGATAGATGGGATTGCCCAGCTCCTCACGGCTGACCGCAACGGAATCGATTTCAAACCGGTGTGCCACACCGGCTTTTTTAACCATGTCTTTTAATACAAACTCAGCCATAGGACTGCGGCAGATATTCCCGTGGCAAACAAAAAGAACCTTGATCATAAAACGACCTCGCTTTCGCTGGTTGCATTATACCACGGAAAGAAAAAAATTGCAACTTACCGTCCGTCCCGCCAGTAAGTGGTATGCCATTAACATAGAAGCCGAAAAAAGCCATATTGACTTGTGAAAAAAAGGTGCTATGATGGATTTATACCAAAAAAGAAAAGGAGAATACATATGCAGATTAATACCATTCGCCTGCGGGCAATGATTGGCTGGCTGGGCATGCTACTGCCTTGGATCGTTGTCCTCCTGGTGGGCTATTTTCCCCACTCCATTTCCGCTACTTGGTACACCAATGCCTGCACACCGTTTATGATCATCCTGGGCTCTGCGGCTTTTTTGCTGATCTCCTACAAGGGATACGAGCTGATCGATGATGCGATTTTGACATGCTCCGGTATAGCGGGTCTGATGATCTGCATTTTCCCCTGTGCCATCTCCGAGGAGAACATCAAGGTGGGCACATTTTTGATCAATCAGGCCACCAGCAGCACCATTCACTACATCGCAGCCGTCATTTTCTTTGGCCTGCTGGCATATAACTCCTTCTTCCTGTTCACCAAGAGCTCTGGGGAAGTGGCTGGCAAAAAGAAGATCCGCAACACCATCTACCGGGTGTGCGGCGTGGGCATGATCGCATCGTTCCTCATTTTGCTGCTGCCCGATTTTTCCTGCAAGGTGTGGCTGATGGAGACGATCGCTCTGTTCTTTTTTGGCGTCAGCTTCCTGACCAAAGCGGATATCTACCCCTGGCTCTTCTGCGATACGCCCTTCAAGGATTGATGGCACGCTTATTTTTGAGACATAACGCACACTGCAAACAGCCGCCGATGGTCAGCGGCTGTTTTTGTTGTCTTGTTGGGTGCAATATACCACGGAAAGAGGAGAAAGGCAGCTTGCTGTCCATCCCGTCGGCAAGAGTGACTTGCTTAACATAGAAAGCTTTGCACCGCGGACGCAGAAAAAACCCGCAAATTAATATTTCTCAAACATTTCTGAAAAAATTTGAAAAAATTGTACGGTTAGAATATGGCCATAAATCAAAACCAAAGGAGTTAAAAATTTATGAGCAACAGAGAAATGGAAATGAAGGCACGGGAGCACGACCTGTCCGATTTTAGTGCAGAAGCCGCAGCGGAGCTTGTGGATGTTACCGCCAAGGGTGTCACGACCGGTTATAAAAAAATCGAAGCTGGCGTTGTGGCCGGTTACAAGAAGATCGAAGACGGTGTCGTGGAAGGCTTTGGTAAAGTCGTGGACAAGTGTGTGGAAGTGTTGTTTGCCCAGGAAGGCGAATCCATAGAGGATGCCAAGGCAAGACTGTCCGGCAAGGGAAAGGAGTAAGCAAGGAATGGAGCAGCAGAATGCATTTTCTTATACCTATAACGCTCCCTGCAATCAGGAGGTGCTGAACATCCGGGAGAAATATCTGCCCCAAGAGGAAAGCAAGCTGGATGAACTGAAACGACTGGATGCCAAGGTCAAGCAGCCTGCCAATGTGTTTGCATACACCTTTGGTACGATCAGTGCCATTGTTATGGGTGCAGGTATGAGCCTTGTAATGACTGACATCGGCACAATCATCGGTTTGGCAACAACGATGGCCCCCGGTATTGCCATCGGTGTTGTTGGAATGGGCATGGCATTATGCACTTACCCCATCTATAAGAAAATTTTGAATGACCGCAAGAAAAAATATGCTCCCGAGATTCTAAAGCTCAGCGAAAGGATCATGAAAGATTAAAAAGCTGTGCTCCCCTGCAGGCCGGGGAGCGATGAAGCGGTAGCAAACAGGAATGTATCACACCACAAATGGTGCCGTTTTTGAGGCACACTCCGTAAGGAAGTGTGCCTCAATGATATCCGTTCCTTAATATGCCTTACGGCATATTAAGGAAAGGAGAGTATATCATGTTTTCACGAAGTGAAAATATATCATGCGGCGAAGCCGTATATCATATCTCGTCAGAGATATATCATTCTTTACGCACCGCAAAACATTTGCTTATTTTCGGCAAGTATTCACCTTCCTCAAAGTATGTAACCCATTATGACACTTTTACAAACAGAAAGTGTCATTTTTTTCTGTATATAGAAAAACGGAGACTACTTCTTTACGAAGTGTCTCCGTTGGGCGGCACAATTTTTTGAAAATCGTGAAACACAAACAAAACTTTAACATATTGGTGTTATGATATATAATAATTTGTGATAATTTGCGGAGGTGTCCCTATGTTTCAGATCTTAGTGGTAGAAGATGATAAGGACTTAAACCGAACGGTCTGTGCGTTTTTGAACAGCAGTGGCTATCAGACAACAGGATGTCTGGACGCAAACAGTGCCTACGACGCAATGTATGGCACGATGTTTGACCTGATCATATCCGACATCATGATGCCGGGCATTGACGGGTTTGAATTTGCCAGGACTGTCCGCAGCCTAAACGAGAACATCCCTATTCTGTTCATGACGGCCCGGGATGATTTTGCAGCCAAGCAGCGGGGCTACCGCGTTGGTGTGGACGATTATATGGTCAAGCCCATCGATTTGGATGAACTATTCCTGCGGATCGGTGCTTTGCTGCGAAGAGCAAAGATCGCCAGCTCCCGAAAGCTGGAGGTGGGCAGCTTTTCCATGGATGTGGACGAACATACCGCAACGCTGGGTGATGAAGAGGTTAGTCTTACCAACCGGGAGTTTAATATTCTTTACAAGCTGCTGTCTTACGCCAAGAAAACATTTACCCGGCAGCATTTCATGTATGAGTTTTGGGTCGCCGATACGGAAACAGCATCTAGAGCGGTGGATGTGTATATGACAAAGCTCAGAAGCACGCTCTCTGAATGTGAAGATTTTGAGATCAAGACCGTTCACGGTCTGGGCTATAAGGCGGTGATCAAATGAAAAGACCGACGACCCGGCAGGTTTTGAAAACAGTCAATAACTATGCGGTGTTTTTTCTGACAGTAGGTTTTGCGGTCAGCTGCTGCATGATGCTGTTTCTGCATATCCTTGCAGATTCCATGGGCCTTGTGTTTGATGCCACCAACATTGCCACGGCTGCAAAGGCGACCTTTGTTAATGTGGTGCTGATAACGCTGATTTTCGGCACCATTGATTATATACGCCGTAAAATAATGGTGGATCGCCCGGTACGGGTCATTACCGACGCAACGGAAAGAATCATGCAGGGAGATTTTTCCGTGCGGGTCGCACCGATGCACGGAGCCGGAATGGAAGGATTTAACCAAATCGGCACCGCCATCAATAAAATGGCACAGGAACTTTCCGGCACAGAAACCCTGCGGACGGATTTTATTGCCAATGTATCCCACGAGCTGAAAACGCCGCTGGCGGTTATGGGCAACTATGCGGCTATGCTTCAAAAGCCCGGTATTTCCGAGGCAGAAAAAAGCGAGTATGCAAAAGCTATCTCCCAGGCCTCCCGGAAGCTTGCTCAATTGATCACCAACATACTGAAGCTGAACAAGCTGGAAAATCAGCAGATATTCCCACAAACCGAGGCTTTTGATTTAAGCGAACAGCTTTGCCGGTGCTTTTTGCAGTTTGAAGATGCCTGGGAAAACAAGAAGCTCAATATTGAAACGGACATTGACGAGAATGTGTACATCCGTTCTGATCCCGAGCTGTTAACGCTGGTGTGGAACAATTTGATCTCCAATGCCGTGAAATTCACACCGGAGGGTGGTACGGTAGGGGTCAGACTGAAAACGGAAGGCGATTCTGTGGTCGTGTCCGTCAGCGATACAGGCTGCGGCATGAAGCCGGAAACGGGCATGCATATTTTTGAAAAATTCTATCAAGGCGACACTTCCCACGCCACCCAGGGCAATGGCCTTGGTCTGGCATTGGTGAAGCGGGTGATAGACATACTCAACGGCGAGATCGGTGTGCAAAGTGTTTATGGTGAGGGCAGCACCTTCACAGTGCGGCTTAAGAGGTAGTGGTATGGATTGGAAAAAACTTGGGAAGAAGCTGCTCTTTCCGCCTGTTTGGCTTGCGGTGATCCTCATGGTCATCAGTGCTGTGGCATTGACCCTTGTTTTTGTTAAGAGAATGGAACAGAGCGTTTTGGCCTATATTGTCTATGTTCTGGCATTTTACACCTTGAGCGTTGTGACGATCTTTTGTGCTATGGTACTGCCGAAGAATTACACGCAGATCAAGCAGAAAATTTATGACACGCCTTTGGGCAATTGCTATATGACCGACAGGGCCTTCCGGACGAAAGTATCACTATATATATCTTTGCTCATCAGTCTTTTATATGTGGGCGTCAACCTGTGTTCCTGGTATCTAATGCAAAGCTGGTGGTTTGTGGTGCTGGCGGTGTATTATTTGATCCTGGCGTTGATGCGGTTCCTGCTGGTTCGTTATGTCCGTTTCAACGAATTGGGGACAGGCATAACCGGCGAATGGAAGCGGTCCAGGAGCTGTGCGATTATTCTGCTGCTTATCAATTTGTCTCTCAGCGGGGCGGTGCTGATGATTTTGTATATGAGCAAGGGATATAATTATCCCGGCATCATGATCTATGTGATGGCGATGTATACCTTCTATGCTGTTATTCACGCCGCCATAGAACTGGTGAAGCTTCGCTCTTTGGGAAGTCCTATCATGTCTACTGCAAAAATCGTCAGCTTATCGGCGGCACTTGTTTCTATGCTGAACTTAGAAACAGCGATGTTTGCCCGGTTTGGAGCAGAAATGCCCATGGAGTACCAACGCGTTTTTATCATTCTTACCGGTGCCGGTGTGAGCATTACCGTTGTGACGCTCTCTGTTATTCTTATCGTGCGGGCAACAAAAGAAATCAGGAGGCAGAAATATGGGAAATAAAGAAAACTTCAGCTATACCTATTCGGCGGCCCAACGGCAGGAAGTGGAGAATATCCGCAAAAAGTATATGCCACGGGAAGAGAATAAAATGGAGCAGCTACGAAAGCTGCACAACGCTGCCGGGAAAAAGGCACAAGCCTGGTCAATGGCAGTTGGCGTGATTGGAGCTCTGATCCTGGGTACAGGTATGAGCCTTTGCATGACGGAGCTTTCCGGCTTTTTGGGTGGTAATGCCATGTTTATAGGCATCCCTGTGGGGCTCATTGGGCTGGTGCTGGTAGCACTGGCATATCCGGTTTATAACCGGGTGCTGAAAAAACAAAGGGAGCGAATTGCCCCACAGATCCTTCGCCTGACAGACGAACTGTTGAAATAAAAAAACACAGCCACTTACATCGTCGCAGGTGGCTGTGCTTTATTGTTCGTCGGTTTTGATCAGCGAAGGAAGCTGCGGGACAAGCCGGCCAGCTTTTCCAGGGGCATTTGCCGCATCCGGGCTTCCATGGACCGGGCGATCCTGCGGAGGATCTTGTTCCACTCTGTTGCGGTCATGGGCTTCTGCGGCACGCCTGTGATATAGGGACAGGGCGGCTGCACATCACGGCCAAAACGGCTGGCATAAAGCTGGTCACAGCCCAAAGCCAGGGCATACGGGGACAGGGAGTGGAAATAATCCGGGTTTTGGCGGCGGATATGTTGTAGCTGCACCCGGGGAATGGACTGCAGATATACGCGGAAGCCCAAGACCTCTGCCAAAAGCTGCCGCCCAGCTTCGGTACGGCGGCCACCGAAGGTGGTCATGAGACCGGCCAAAAGCTGAAGCAGGATGATCCAAAGATCCAAAGTATAGGTGTTTGCCTGCACACACAGGATGACCCATACGGCACACAGGATCAGACCAAATACCAAAGGACCGCGGTGCCTTGAAAACAGGCTGTCCGCCCAGGTCTGAAGAAGCCAGCTGGTCACGCCGCAGAGAATTGCCAGCAACGCTGCGGGGAACCACTGGGATGCGGCTTCCGCACTCAGGGTCAGGCCCATACATATACCGCTGATGGCACCCACCGCAGCCATGAAGAACCGGAATAAATACTTACTGCCGGAACGGGGGTGGACAAGACCCTGCAAACTGCCGGTTTTAGAAGTGAGCCGCTGGTACAGAGCAGCATACCGGAAACCGGAGGTATCCACGGTGTTGCGGTTGCCGAAAAGCTGCTGGAAGCATTTTTGTTCAAACAGGCTTCTTTCGTTGCCCATTTCCATATGCTTGTGCAGGAGCACACGCTCTGTCCGGCCGGCCTGGATAACGATATAGCCAAGCTGTGCCCATGAGAAGATCATGGCGGTCAGATCGGTGCCCTGAAGATTGATGATGGAGCCAAGCTCACCGGCACTGTAACCCTCCGGAGGAGCGGCAACAGAGCTGAACCGGGGCGGCAGGTTCCGCAGGAAGATCAGCCAGTACAAAAGGGCAAGAACACCGCAGATGGCCATGGCCAGATAATAAGCGTCCAGATCCTGGAGCTTAATGGTGGTTTGGGGGAACATCTCCTCGGTGACCACCAGAGTCATTTCCAGAGTCTCCCGGTCCTTCATTTGCTGATTGGAAGTACCGGTGATGGTGTTGCCGGAGGCGGAGAAGACCAGCATCTGTTCAATGTTGGTCTTATGGTAGCCGCTGGAGAAGGAGGGCTTATAGGACAGCTCTCCGGGCATGGTGATGGTAAAGCCCAGCTTTTCCACAGGATAGGAAAAACCGGACAGCATGGGCAGCCGCAGCTGCAGGATACCGTCTTCGCTGGTTTCCACCACATCCTTTAAGGTGTAAGAGATGTTGACGGTGAAATCACCTGCCATTTTTCCTGTGATGCCGGACAGATCCACATGGCGTACACCGTCTGCAAGGGTGGACCCTACACGGGTGCCGTTGAGAGCAATGTTGGCGGCACCGGCCGGGACGGGGAAAGTCAGGTCGCTGACAGGCTCGTCCAGGTGAATGGTGGCGGATACTGCCATGGAACAGCTTGAGTCTGTGGAGACGGAAGCCTGATAGGTGACTTGTGTGGCACCGGTTTGGGCAGATACGCCGAAGGCCAGGGTGGCCAGTAAAATAATGGCCGTAATGAAAATTGTAATACGACGCATAAAACCGTCTCCTTTCCCTAAAATTTCTCAGCGGTAACAGTTTACCACGAATATAGCATAAAAGCAAGGGATTTTGCCGCCACAGGCAGTAAAACCGGGATTTTCCACTTGCTTAATCCCTGTTTTATGGTATACTACTAAGTAGTAAAAGAAAAGAGGTGAAGTGGTGGACCGGCTTATTGATCTGATTACAAATCCTTTTTTGATTACCGGCGTTGCTTCCTGGTTCCTGGCACAGGTGACGAAAACCATCATACATGCAATCATCAATAAAAAACTGGTGTGGGAACGGTTGGTGGGTGACGGCGGCATGCCCAGCGGCCACTCTGCCACGGTGTCCTCTCTGGCGACGGTTGCCGGTTTGCTCCGGGGCTTTAACTCTTTTGAGTTTGCCGTAGCCACACTGCTGGCCATTATCGTATGTCACGATGCCATGGGTGTCCGTTTGGAAACAGGCAAGCAGGCACAGATCATCAACGAAATGAAAAAAGCGTTCGAAGCTTTGGTCAAGGAAGACCTGCCGGAAGTGAAGCTGAAAGAATTTGTCGGCCACACGCCCATCCAGGTCATCGCAGGCGTTGCGTTGGGCATCTGCAACGCTTTGGTTATGTACTTTTGGGTGTTCCCTTTGTTTTAAACAGCAAACGGTCCTTGCTTTTTTGCAAGGACCGTGTTTTTATAGTGTTTGCAGAAGAGCTTGGATCTGTTCGTCGGTGGCAAGACCCAGGGAAAAGGCGGTGGCACTGCCGGCGGCGATGCCGGTTTTAAGAGCCACGCGGTAATCACCTGTTTTGAGCCAGCCTGCCAAAAAGCCTGCCACCATGGAGTCGCCTGCACCGACGCTGTTTACCACCGTTCCTTTGGGACAGGGAGCACGATGACTGACACCGGTTTCGTCCAGCAGCAGAGCACCGTCTCCTGCCAGAGAAACAAGGATATTTCTGCCGCCCATGGCCTGCAGACGCCGGGCACAGTCCAAAATCTCGTCGTCAGAAACGGGGGTTTTTCCAAAGATTTCTCCCAACTCGTAATTGTTGGGCTTGATCAGGAACGGACGGTAGGGCAGCACATTCAAAAGCAGCTCTCCTGCGGCATCCACAACAATGGAAATATCCTTCTTCCGGAGCCGCTCCATAATGGTCTTATAAGTGCATTCGGGAAGACATGCCGGAATGGAGCCGGACAGTACCAAAATATCCCCGGGAAGCAGAGCGTCCAGCCGGGCATACAAAAGCTCCATGTCGGCAGCGGTGATAACGGGGCCGAGGCCGTTGATCTCGGTCTCGGCACCGGCTTTGATCTTTACATTGATGCGGGTCATACCCTCCCGGACGGGAATAAACATGGTATCCAAACCCATGGCCTGCAGACCCTGCTCCAAAGCATCACCTGTAAAACCGGCAATAAAGCCCAGGGCGGCATTTGGGAAGCCCATAGCGTTCAGCACATTGGATACATTGATGCCCTTGCCGCCAAACTGAAATGCCTCTTGGGCGTTGCGGTTGATTTTTCCCAGCTCCAGGGGATGGGAAAGCTGCACCACATAATCAATGGCGGGGTTAAAGGTTACGGTGTAGATCATAAAAACACCTCCATATTTTTTATCATACCACAAAAAAACGGAAAAATCTACTACCGGGAGAGCGGGTTCCTACTTCCGGTAGAAGGGATCAGACCCGGGAGATTGATTTACCAAGGTGACCGTGGTATACTCTTGAAAGAAATTTTCAAGAGGAGACCCTTATGCCCCAACACGATAAGCTCAAATGGCTGCCGCTGGACAATGCGGCAAAAATATATCCTGCTGCCCGTCGGAAAAAATGGAGCAATGTGTACCGCCTGTCCATGACACTGACAGAGGAAGTGGACAAAGCTGTGCTGCAATCTGCCCTGGATGTGACGGTGCGGCGGTTTCCATCCCTGGCGGTACGGCTGCGGCGGGGTGCTTTTTGGTATTATTTGCAGCAGCTGCCCGGAGCACCGGAGCTAAGTCCCGAGTACAGCTATCCTCTGGTGTGGATGGATAAAAAAGAGCTTCGCCGCTGTGCCTTCCGTGTGATCGCCCAGAATAACCGAATTGCCGTTGAGCTTTTTCATTCTCTCACCGATGGCACCGGCGGGATGATCTTTCTAAAGACCCTGGTGGCGGAATACCTGGAGCAAAAGTATAAAATCACCGTTCCGGCGGAAGATGGTGTCCTTGACCGGCGGGAAGCACCCCGGCAGGAGGAGCTGGAGGACAGCTTCCTCAAATACTCCGGCCCCATACAGGCCAGCCGCCGGGAACGGACGGCATGGCACCTGTCCGGAACAAGGGAAGAGGACGGCTTTTTGCATGTGACCTGTTTCCGGGTGCCGGTAAAAGACGTGCTGGCAAAGGCCAAGGAATGCGGCGTCAGCCTGACGGTGTTTTTGACGGCTGCCATGATGCAGGCGTTGCAGCAGTGGCAAAAGGAGCTGCTGCCCCAAAATAAACGCAAGCCCATCAAGGTGCTGATCCCGGTGAATCTGCGAAGGCTGTTCCCCAGCAGTACTTTGCGGAATTTTGCCATGTACACCACCCCGGAGATCTTACCCCGGCTGGGAGAATATACTTTTCCGGAAATTTGCAGGATCATCACAGCCAAAATGGCGGAAGACATCACCCCCAAGCAAATGAGCATGAAGATCGCCACCAATGTGGAAAGCGAAAAACTGATGGCGGTGCGGATTTTGCCCCTATTCATCAAAAATATGGTCATGAAGGCGGTGTTTGATGCCACCGGCGAGACCAAGTCCTGCCTCAGCCTGTCCAACCTGGGACAGGTGAAGCTGCCGGAAATCATGATGGATCATGTGCAGCGGATGGATTTTATCCTGGGTGTGCAGGCAGCATCTCCCTATAACTGCGGAGCGGTGTCGTTTAAGGATCAGCTTTATTTGAATTTTATCCGCAACACCAAGGAAGCGGCACTGGAAAGCCACTTCTGCCGCGTGCTGCGGGAGCAGGGCCTACCGGTGCAGGTCCAGAGCAACGGATAAGGAGAAAGCATGTATTGTATTAAATGCGGTGTGGAATTGGCGGATACAGAAAAGAAGTGTCCCCTTTGTATGACACGGGTGTACCACCCGGACATCAGTCAGCCGGAAGCACAGCCGTTGTACCCGGAAAATAAATTTCCTCAGAGCAGGCCGGTCTCCAAGGGCTTCCCTGTTTTCATGACGGGTGTCTTTGTGCTGGCGGCGGTATTTTCGGTGGTGTGTGACCTGCGGTTTGGCAGCGGCATGACCTGGGCTCTTTATGTGGCAGGGGCGTTGCTGGTGGCCTATGTGAGCATGATCCTGCCTGCCTGGTTCAAAAAACCCAACCCGGTAGTGTTTATTCCCTGTGGCTTTGCCGCGGTGGCGGTGTACCTGCTGTATATCGACCTGGCCACGCAAGGCGGCTGGTTTATGCGGTTTGCCTTCCCTGTGGTGGGGGTTGTGTGCGTATTGAATACTGCCCTGGTGGCCTTGCTGAAATATGTGCGTAAAGGAAAGCTGTATATTGTGGGCGGCTTCTTTATTTTGCTGGGCGGATTTATGATGCTGCTGGAATTTTTGCTGCAGCTGACTTTTGGAAGCAGCGGCATAACAGGCTGGTCCGTATATCCGTTAACGGCGTTGGCACTCATTGGGGGCTATCTGATCTTTCTGGGGATCTGCCGTCCTGCCCGGGAAGCCATGGAGCGGAAATTCTTTTTTTGAGGAGAACAAAAGAGAAGAAGGATTGTTATATAGAGTGACGCCTTCAACAAAGAACCGCCTGTCGTAAGACAGGCGGTTCATAATTATAAGGATCACTCGATAATAAATTCTGTACTGACCCAAACAGTATGCTCGGGTGAGTCTTCCGGGTAAAGCTCCTTGAGCAACCGGTATTTGCCGGGGGAAAGGGCACTGG
>JAZNZG010000148.1:0-5804 GCA_045594825.1 Faecousia sp.
TGGGGCTGCTCTCCCTGTGTGATGCAGCGGCCCAGCTGTTCCACCTCCAGGGCGTAGTTATGGGGCGTGGTGACGGTTTTGACCTCCCGGCCGGCCTCTGTCTGCAGAGAATAGGACAGCTGACCCTCGTTATTGAACTGCTCATGGCTCTTGATGCAGCCGGCTGTGCCGTGGATCTGCCAGCGGTCGATCCGGCGGCTCTTTTCCTTTGCCAGCACCATGCCGCTGGTAAGCAGTGCCCGCTGTCCGCCGGGGAAGGTGAGAATGGCGGAAGTCAGATGATCCACATTTTCCGGGGAGAAGGATGCGATAGCCTGTACTTTTTCCGGCTCTGCCTCCATCAGCCACAAGGCCAGGGAGGTGCAGTAGCAGCCCAGGTCGTAGGTGCAGCCACCCATGGTCTCCTTCCGCATGCGGATGTTGCTCACATCATAATAGGAGGTGACAAACTCTGCCTCTATATACAGCACATCGCCAATGGCACCGCTTTTGATCTCGTCCTTGATGGCCTTAAGGAAGGGGCTGTGGAGGTAGGCGTAAGCCTCCATCAAAAGCACGCCATTTTCCTTTGCCACAGCATGCATCTTTTCCACTTCCTCCGGGGTAGGTGCCAGCGGCTTTTCGCACAGCACATGCTTTTTTGCCTCCAGGGCCTTAATAGTCCATTCGCAGTGGAGGGTATTGGGCAGGGGGATATAGACCGCCTCTACATTGGGGTCGGCCAGCAAAGCCTCGTAGCTGTCATACACCTTTTCAAAGCCAAACTGCTTTTGGTAGTCCAGAGCCTTTTCCAGCTTTCTGCCGGCAATGGCGTAGAGATTGCAGTTTTCTGCCTTCTGCATGCCGGGGATGGTGTGTCCTTTGGCGATGCCGGCAGTACCCAGCACGCCCCAATTGATTTTCTTCATCGTGGTGCCTCCTTGCATTTTTCTTTATTATAAGAAAAAGGCGGAGAGATTGCAAGTCTCTCCGCCTTTTTGCATCAGCTTACCTTGATAACGATCCGGGGGATCCTTGCCAACAGCAGTGCTACCACAGCCGTCAGAATGATCTCCGGAATCATGTACATTCCATTGTATACCAGGCTGTACACAAAGCCCAGCACACCGGGGCTCAGGGACGCAACCAGACCGGCACCCCAGGCAGGGAAGCCATCCTGGGTAAAGAACCACTCTGCCCAACCGGAAAACAGGATATAGCCGGAGGCAACATGGGCAATATACCGGGCTCCCAAAGCCACCAAGCTGCCACACATCAGGCTCAACCCCTTCTTTTCGATCCTATTACGGAAACAGCCGCCCAGGCCCAAAACAGTGAATGCCACAAGATAGTCCAGCACGCACATAACAGCAGCATTCAAAAGCATTACTCCGTCACCGAAGTAGCCCGGCTGGAAGGCTGCCGCCACCGTTTTTGCACCAAGGGCCATTTCCAGCAGGGCGTATGCCACACCGGAAACCAGACCCCACTTTACACCGTGGCGATAGGAGATCAGCACCACCGGCAGCATGCTCACCAAAGTGATCTGCCCGCCAAAGGGCATTTCGGGGATGAACATCTTGGACACCAGCTCCAAAACGATGGCCACCGCCAGGAGCATCGCACTTTCCGTGATTCTTTTTGTTTTGTTTGTCATTTGGAATACCTCCTTTAATATTATCGCCATTTCTTTTTTGCTAAGGCAAAAAGAAATGGCATCGCATTGCAAACCCGTCCAGGTGCAATGCGATACCAGGTATCCCATTTATGCATCTTTCCCTCCGACGGTATTGGCCGTATCAGGTTCACGGGTCAGAGCTACCAAGCTCTATCTCAGCCGGATGCATCCGGCTCCCCGAAGATTGATTTGTTTTGCGATGTAAGACCAGTATAGCACAAAAAGCTTTTATGTCAACAGCGAATGTTATGCCATTCTTACTTCCAGCTTTTTGCCGCCCAAAATATGGAAGTGGAGATGGTGCACCGTCTGACCGGCATCGTCACCGCAGTTGCTGACCACGCGGTAGCCGCCTGTCAGGCCCTCTGCCGCAGCGATCTTGGGAATGATACTGAAAATATGTGCGACGATCCCGCTGTTTTCTTCGGTCACTTCACTTACGGATGCCAAATGCTCCTTGGGGATCACCAAAATATGGGTGGGTGCCTGGGGTGCGATATCCCGGAAGGCCAGGACCTTATCATCCTCATACACCTTGGTGGAGGGGATGGTTCCTGCAGCGATCTTACAGAACAGACAATCAGACATAAATATTACCTCCAAATTATAATCCGAAAATATGAATACCCACGGCACTGGCTGTGGCCATGATGCAGCCGGCCAAAATCACACCTAAACATACAGCACACACAGTGGACTTGAAGCCCATGTCCAAAAAACTGGCTGCCAGGGTCCCTGTCCATGCACCGGTGCCGGGAATGGGAATGCCCACAAACAGCAACAGTGCGATCACCAGACCGTACCGGCCTGTTTTGGCCACCAGCTTCTGTCCGGCCTTTTCGCCCTTGATCAAAAAGAAGCTGCAGACCTTACCGATATATTTTTTATCTGCACCCCAAACAAGAAACTTCCGGGCAAAGAAATAGATAAAGGGTACCGGCAGCATATTGCCGATGACACAGATGATCAGGGCCGGGATATAATCAATGCCCATGCGGATGGCAAAAGGTACTGCCAGCCGCAGCTCCACCAGGGGCACCATGGATATTAAAAATACTGCCAGATATTTCAGCATACGCCATCTCCAAGAGAGTTTTTTCTTATTTTAACATATTGCCCCATCCGGTGCAATTGCAAACCGCATTATTTTTACGGCCGCAGGTGCTTGTCCTCCTTGGGCAGGTGCCGGAGGATATAGGTCTGAATGGGAATGGCACAGGCCACAGTCAAAAGGTCTGCCGCTGCCTGGGTCAGCTGAATGCCCAGCTCTCCGAAGGACAAAGACAGGATCCACACCAGCGGGACATAGAACACGCCCTGGCGGGCCATTGCCAAAAATGTAGCGGGAACGGTCTTGCCGGTGACCTGCTGGAACATATTGCTCATGACGATCCAGCTTTGCAGGGGGAAGCTGATGCATTGGAACCGCAACGCTCCCGCAGCAAAAGATACCACCTCCGGGTCGTCCCGGAACAGAGCCACCAGGTTGGGTGCGAAGACATATGCCAGCACACTCACCAGCAACAAGAAAAAGAAAGAGCCCTTTACGCAGAACCAAAAGCCTTTCCGCACGCGGCTGTACAGGCCCGCACCGTAATTGAAGCCGCAGAAGGGCTGGAAGCCCTGACCGAAACCGATCATGGCGGATGCTCCGAACATGGCGATCCGCTGCACCACGCTCATGGCAGCGATCACCACATCGCCGTAAGGCTGGGCGGCATGGTTAAGACAAATGGTGGCAACAGAGGCCAGCACCTGCCGTGCCAGGGAGGGCAGGCCGCCCCGGATGATCTGCATAATATAAAAGCCGTTGATGCGGATCTTGCGGAACCGGATATGGATATTGCTGCCTTTGGCACAGCCTGCCAGCAAAATCAGAAAGCTGACAAACTGGCTGATGATGGTGGCCAGGCCTGCACCGGCAACGCCCATGCGGCAGGTGAAGATCAGCAGCGGGTCAAGGGCAATGTTCAGCACCGCACCGGCAGTGATGCCCACCATGGAATAGGTGGCACTGCCCTGGAAACGGAGCTGATTGTTCAAAACCAGGGACGCCATCATCCAGGGTGCACCCAGCAGGATCACCCGCAGGTAATCCTTGGTATAGGGCAGGATGGTAGGCGTGGAGCCCAGTAAATACGCCAGCGGCTCCAAAAAGAGCTGTCCGAGAACACAGATCACCACGCCGGTACCCAAAGCAAGGAAAAAACCGTTGGCAGCCATGGTGGAGGCCTCATCATAATGCTTTTGGCCCAGCACCCGGGAAATATAATTGCCGCTGCCCTGGCCAAAGAAAAAACCACCGGCCTGGATAATGGCCATCATGGAAAATACCACGCCCACCGCACCGGTGGCGGCATTGCTGTTGAGCATGCCCACAAAGAAGGTATCCGCCATGTTGTAAAAAGAGGTTACCAGCATACTGATAATGCAGGGAATGGCCAATCGGAAAATGATCCGCTCCACAGGGGGCTGGGTCATTTGTATGAATTTTTCTTCCTGTGTGATCATTTTCGCACCTCCTTTTTTTCATTATAATACGACTGCCGGCAAAAGTCAAAATCCCGGACAGAAATCTGTCCGGGATTTTTCTTATGCCGTCTTTACGATCACGAAACCGTCCACCAGATTGGCGGTCTCCAGGCTGCCCTCGATGGAAACCGTACGGTCCATCAAGTCCGTGAGGATCACACAGCCGTCCTTGCAGTCGATCCGCATGACATTTCTCATCACCACGGCCTGCTCGGTCTTTTCATTTTTATAAACAGTGGAAAGGCACATATAAAATCCTCCTTACTGGGCAGACAGGCTTGCCAGCACCATGGACAGCCGCATGTTTCCCTTTTCAAAATCGGACACCGCTGCCATGACCTGCTCATAGGCGGCGTGGTTGCCGGCCTTTTCCAGCTGAGCTGCCAGTGCTGCCAGCTCCTGGGCATGGGCGGCATTGTGGTTTGCCATATACTTCATCAGAGCCACCAGCTCTTCCATGGGGGTATGCTCACAGCCACCGGCACAGCCGCTGCACTGACCGCCGCATTCATGGCTGTGGGAATGAGCCTCGCCATGGTGGTGCAGATGGTCATGCTGGTGGGGATGCTCATGGGTGTGGGCGTGGGCATGCTCATGTTCATGGGTGTGGGTAACGCCGTCATGGGTATGCTCATGGGAATGGGTATGGGAATGCTGGTGGCTGTGATCGCCGCCGGCAATATGGTCGTGATGGATATGCATAGCTGTTCGCTCCTTTGCTTTTTTCTTTATTATACCGATATGACGCTTGTCTGTCAATCAAAAGGGAGGGGCATCGCCCCTCCCTTTTCTTTATTCCGCAGGTGTGCTTCCGTAGGACAGCACCTCGTTGGTCTTGTTGTCTGCCACAATGGTCACTGTTGCAACACGCTCAATGGTCTCATCCTTGGAAGCCGGTGTCTTTTTGTAGCTCCACATGCTCTCTGTGATGGCGTTGCCTTCCTTGGCTTCATACAGTGCTACCGTATAGGTGGTGCTGTCACCGAAGAAGGGCTTTTCCGCATACTCAATGACCGCCAGCGTATTGCCGGCATCCACATCCGGCTCCTGTTGGAGGATCATGTCGTGGACCAGATGGTTCATCTCCACCACTTCCTCAGCAGTGTAATCCTTGGTGACGGAGTTGTTGTTGTAGTAGTAAATCAGATAGCCCACAGCACTGCCGATGCCCACTGCCAGCAGGATCACCAAAGCCGCGATCTGCTTCTTGGTAAACTCCATACCGGTCTTGCCGCCATAGGTCAGCTTCAACCGGGAAGTAACCGGGAGCAGCACCTTCAAAAACAGGGTGATGACCACGGACTCAATGGGGAAGAAGAACAGATTTTTTGCCAGACGGGCAACGGTCATAATTCCCATCAGGGTATCCTTGGCCTTTTCAGGATTGCCCATGTATGTATACTGCCATGCAAAGATCACTTGCTGCAGCACCACATTGACGGCAAAGCAAATGATAAATCTTGCAATGATCACTCGGGTGGCAGAGGGCTTTGCCCGATACAGACACAGAGCGTAGGCCATGGTGCTGGCGATCTCGGTGAGCATAAAAGGCAGGAAATAATCGCCGGTGGGGAACAGGATAAAGCCAATGGTGTCGGATATGATCGCCGCAGGA
>JAZNZG010000149.1:0-3578 GCA_045594825.1 Faecousia sp.
AAGAGGGAATACGATGGCAAACGAAGTCGTCCGCATGGAAAACATTTGCAAGGAATTCCCTGGTGTCCGTGCGTTGGACAATGTCTGCTTCAGCCTGCAGGCCGGTGAGGTTCATGCCCTGGTGGGTGAGAACGGTGCCGGCAAATCCACCCTTATGAAGGTTCTTACCGGTGTGTACAGAAAAGACAGCGGCAAGATCCTGGTGGATGGACGGGAAGTGGATTTTTCCAATGTTAAGACCGCTATGGACCAGGGTATCATCATGATCCATCAGGAACTGAACCTGATGAACCATTTGACAGCTGCAGAGAATATCTTCATCGGCCGTGAGTTCAAGCTGCCCGGCGGCTTGATCCTGGACAAGAAAAAGCAGAATCAAAAGGCCAAGGAGCTGTTTGAGCAGCTGAATGTCAGCATCGATCCCACGGTACGGGTAGGTGATCTGTCCGTTGCACAGCAGCAGATGGTTGAGATTGCCAAAGCACTGTCCTTTGATATTAAGGTGCTGATCATGGATGAACCCACCGCATCCCTGACCGACGATGAGATTGAGGACCTGTTCCGGGTCATTCGTATGCTGAAGTCCCAGGGAACGGCTGTGATACATATTTCTCACCGCTTGGAAGAGCTGGCTCTCATCGCTGACCGTATTACAGTCATGCGTGATGGCGGCTATGTGGACACCGTGGACGCCCATACCACTTCCGTTGATGAGATTATCAAGATGATGGTAGGTCGTGAGATTTTTGTTTCCAAGCAGGAAACTGCAGACTACTCCAACGCTCCTGTGACGCTGGAGGTGGAAGGCTTGAATGCCGGTCCTTCCGTAAAGGACATTTCCTTCAAGGCTCATGCCGGTGAAATTTTGGGTTTTGCAGGTCTGGTGGGTGCCGGCCGTACGGAAACCGCCCGTGCCATTTTTGGTGCGGATCCTCATTCCTCCGGTACTATCAAGGTTCACGGAAAGTCTATTTCTGTGACTCAGCCCAAGGACGCGGTTCGCAACGGTATCGCCTATCTGTCTGAGGACCGGAAACGGTTTGGTCTGTCCCTGCCCCTGGATGTGGATGCCAATATTTCCCTGGCTTCTATGGATAAGTTTTCCAAGGGCGGTGTGATCAATTTTAAAAAGAGCCGCAGCAACTCCCAGTCTTTGGTGGAGCAGCTGTCCATTAAGACCCCCTCTCTGCATCAGCTGGTGAAGTTCCTCTCCGGCGGCAATCAGCAAAAGGTGGTTTTGAGCAAGTGGCTCACCCGTAATTCCGATATACTGATCTTTGATGAGCCTACCCGCGGTATCGATGTGGGTGCCAAGAGTGAGATCTACAAGCTGCTTAATGATCTGGCTGCTTCCGGTAAGACCATTATTGTCATTTCCTCCGAGCTTCCCGAGATCATTCGCTGTTGTCACCGGGTACTGGTGATGTGTGAAGGCCAAATCACCGGCGAAGTCACCGGCGATGATATTAACCAGGAAACCATTATGAAATACGCCACCCAGCGGAAACTGTAAGAGGTGTGAACTATGAATAAAACAAAACAACCCAAAGCGGCAGCACTGAAGCACTCTGCCCTGAAACATAAACTGATTATCCTGCTGGCACTGGTGGCCATCTGCATCGTGTTCCAGTGTCTGAAGCCCACTTTCCTGAGCTATACCAATATCATGACCATCCTGCTGGCAACTTCCGTTAACGGCATTTTGGCGTTGGGCGTGGCATGGGCTATTATGACCGGCGGTATCGATATTTCCATCGGTACAGTTATGACCTTCTCCTGTATCTGTTCCGGCCTGCTGTTCAATTCCGGGCTGCCCATCGGCATTGCTATGATCCTGGGCGTTTTGGTTGGTGCCTTCTGCGGTTTCCTCAACGGTTTCATGTCCGCAAAACTGGGACTGCCTCCCATGATCGCAACCCTTTCCATGCAGATGATCACCAAGGGCTTGTCTTTGGTCCTGTCTGATTGTAAGCCGGTTTACTTCACCGGCTGTGCATGGTATCAGAAGATCGCCACCGGCAGCTTCCTGGGCATCCAGGGCTTCTACAATGCCATCATTATTTTGGTAGTGTTGGCCGTTGTTTCTTATTTCATCTTTGCCAAGACTACCTTTGGCCGTTATACTCTGGCCATCGGCTCCAATCGTGAAGCTGCCCGGCTGTCCGGTATCAATGTGGACCGCTGGCTCATCGCCATCTTCTCTGTTTGTGGTGCTTACGCAGGTTTGGCAGGCCTTGTCATGTCCTCCCGTCTGAACTCCGCACAGCCTGCCTTGGGCCCCGGCTACGAAATGGATGCTATTGCCGCAGCTGTTATCGGCGGCAACTCCCTGTCCGGCGGCGAGGGTACGGTAGGTGGCGTCATCATCGGTGCACTGATTATCAGCTCCATCCAAAACGGTCTGCGGCTGATGCAGGTTTCCACCGAGAGTCAGTCCGCCATTATCGGTGTAGTTTTGATCATTGCAGTTGCTTTCGACCAGCTCAATAAAAAGCGGAAGAAGAACTGACCTTGATTGAACATAAAATTTTCAAAAAAGAAGGAGAACTAAAATGAAGAAGTTTTTAGCTCTGTTGCTGGCTGTTCTGATGATTCTGTCCATGGCAGCCTGCGGTGCACAGGACGCACAGGAAGCCCCCGAGGATGACAAGCCTTATGTTGCTATGATCGCTCTGGGTTACGGCCACCAGTTCTGGCAGGCTGTTAAGCAGGGTGCCGAGCAGGCAGCTGAGGAATTCGGCGTCACCATCACTTTCGAAGGTCCTGAGCAGGAGACCATGGTCGACAAGCAGGTTGACATGCTGAAGACCGCCATTCAGAACAAGCCTGATGCTATCTGCATGGCTGCTATCGACATCGAGTCTGTTTACGACATCCTGAACGAGCAGAAGTCCAACGGTATCCCCGTCGTTGCATTCGACGCAGGTCTGGGCGATGAGCTGCCCCAGGTCACTGTTTCCTGCAACAATGAAGAAGCTGGCAAGCTGGCTGCACAGAACGCTGCTGAGCTGCTGAACGGCGAAGGCAAGATCGCCATCATGGGTCACTCTGAGACCGCTCCCGACGCCATCGCCCGTGTGGAAGGCTTCATCAAGGAGATCGAGGCTAACTGGCCCAACATCGAGATCGTTGACGATCAGTATGCTGACGGCGACCAGCTCCGCTCCGCTGAGGCTACCAAGGGCATGCTGCTGGCTAACCCCGAGATCGACCTGATCTACGCTTCCAACGAAGGTGCATGTGTCGGTGCATACAACGGCATGAAGGAACTGGGCGTCAATGGCCAGGTTAAGTTGGTTGGCTTCGACTCTTCCGCTGCTCTGAAGGAAGGCATCCGCTGCGGCGACATCTCCGGTGCGATCACTCAGGACCCCGTTTCCATGGGCTATATGTGCGTGGAAGCAGCTGTTAAGCTGATGAACGGCGAAGACCTGGGCACCACCTTCATTGATGCAGGCTTTGCATGGTACAACGCTGAGAATATGGATTCCCCCGAGATCGCTCCCTGCCTGTACGACTAATCCGGGCTTACAGAAATCTCTGAACTTGTAACCAAACAGGAAAGACCCCGAAAGGCT